>PBHT01000030.1 GCA_002720285.1 Acidobacteriota bacterium
ATACGTATGGCTTCGATCTCAGTGAGGTGGGACATGTTTGGTGTGACAAGACGATGCGCGTTATAGGGCCAGACGACGGGCTGGTGGCGGAAGACAAGTGCGGCCCGGACCGTGCCTGCTTCCAAGGAAGCTAAAGTACAACAGGAATTACAGCCACGAGGGCTGTTTCCATCTGCCGCTGCATCGTTAATACGACGATGCTAGAATTGACATTCTGTAACCTGAATACGATCCGCCTGGACAGGAGATTCTAATGATGAGAAAGACAGCGCTTTGGGTCTTGCTCTTGGCAATGGCTATCACGCCGGCAGCGATCGCGACGACAACATGGAGCCTTGAGGGTGCGTATGTCGAGGCGCGTTCCGCGCAGGTGTTCATCGGCGGCTGTGTCTGGAACTCGGAGGCAGTAACGATCGGCCGCGAAGCCATCATGGCCTGGAGGATCGAAAAAGGTCAGATTGATGACATCGATGTCACCGGACTTTCCGTCGTGGCGGCGATCGCAGGCGAGGCGAACTTGGCTATGGAGCCTGACGCGCCGCGCCGCACGGTACTGTACGTTGACGAGATGGCTAACAAGGTACAGCGTGAGGCTCTCGCTGAGTTGTACACCAACCGGAACGCCAGGATGTTCGGGAACGTCATTGACGTCGTTGCCATACCCATCAGCTTCGTTGACACAGCTGAGGGCTACAGCGTTCGTGCCGGTAGCGAGGTCGAACTCACAGCAACGGCTCTTCACATTGATCACAAAGCTTTTGACCAGTGCGGTGACGCGCAATGGTACGAACCCTTTGTGTCGCTGCAGAATTCGACCCTTGGGGTGGCTGTCGAGCATTCGTACCAAGGAGGCGCACTTGATGCGCAATGGAGCGACCCGAACACGCAGAGCGCTTTCCTGGGTCGGTTTTCCTTCTGAAACAGGCCGCATTTACAGCGAAAGCCCCGATGTACTACGACCTAGGGTCTTCTTTGCCTCATGCGCGGCGCCCCACCAAGAGGCGCCTCTCAGACCACTATCGTCTAGCCGTGCTTTTCCTGGCCTCCATGGCCGTGTTTGTGTCCACTTCGNCGNNGGGNCANACCNCAAGCTTTACTATTAGNNNCCAGGNCNCGTANAGGCTAACNATTACTGATGGCGGNCCCCCCGAGAGCCTGGAANGTTCAATCGCGCAATACGTAGAGGANCANTCNCTCACCGTCCTGANNGGNGACAACGAACCATTGATGGANCTCTGGTTNGCGAGGCAANTNCCNGCTCCGACCGATCCCAACACCCATCCCGGTGTCGCATACAGCACCCTCAACGAAGGCGTTGTACTAGCTGTTATGCGCTTGCATCAAGAGCACAANGATTTCCGTGACCAACCTGTTGGTGCCGGNATCTACTTGGCCCGTTATCTGCGACAACCTGACGACGGCAATCACCTCGGTGAGACGACCTACCGCGACTACGCTNTANTAACCACTCCCAAAGCAGATTCAGTCGGCCCGCAGGGATTTGAAGAAACCCTCAATCAAGCACTTGACCTTAATCTCCACCCCTTCGCCTGGGGTTTGTGGCCGGCAAACGAAGTTGTTACAGAATCAGAGCCNGGTATTGCAGCGTTTCAACCTGACAAATGGGCCNTCAAGCTATCACTCCCACGTGAAGACGGCAGCAGCATCACAATTGCCATGGTCGTGGCCGGCAACGAGTGGCACTATTGATCGTCCGCACNACCCCAATCGGAGCGCATCAGNTCTCTTACACGCTTTGTCGCGTGCTGCCTGACACTGCCTTGGCGCTGCGCAACGTTCTGCGTGAAGCCNCCCGTTTGTGGATCGCCCACCTCGGCGAAGAACNCTACGAGGAACTACGCATGACGAGTGAAGGTGAGTCGTTCTTCACTGGCCGAGTGCGACTCGAACCTGTACCNCCGGAACGAGAGATGGTGGCAGTCTGGCTGCCATTTCCGCCAAATTTTTNCGGNCGGGTAAGACCCCAGTTGATAGACTTCATTGAAGCCTTCGAACCNGACCGGGGAATTCCGAAACCCCCTAAAGGATGGCCCGGATGGGATGTTTAAAGTCTACAATCAGTNCGAAATTGCTCCCNACNCTGCGCTGGCGTCGCCTAGATCCGTGAGATTCTGGCCTGGATAGANTAAATGCATAAACGCCATTTATTGATNAGTCTTCTGCTTATTTCAATGGTGGCAGTGCTCATTCCGAAGCCAGCNGCTGCGATTCCCNCTGCGACATTCGTGCTCGGTGCAATGATCGGCGATTCCCTGAGCGAAGTCCTCCAGGTGCGCCTCACGACAGTAACCGAGGGGTTCAAGAACGCTCCACTTTTCGGCGGCCGGCTGGGCTGGAGTATTTTTCCATTTGCGNTTGAGGGAAGCCTTCTGTACAGCCCCAGCGCCATCGACTCAACAGGGGGTGACAGCTTCAGTGCCAGCATNATGTACGCCGAGGTCGAAGCCCAACTNCTGATCCTCCCCGGACCTGTGTCTCCGTTTCTCGGNGGGGGCATNGGCCTTCACAGTATAAAACTACAAGTCGGCACCACCCCACGGGAAACGGTTATTGGCTATGTCTTCGGAGGGGGCCTGANGGCGACCTTCGGCACCCTCGGGTTACGCGTGGACATAAAGGATCACATCACCCCACTGGAAATCACTGAACTTGACCCGAATTTCATAGANGCTCTCGGTNNGGCAGTNAGCNACAACNTGCACAACATCGAGTTTTCTGGNGGCGTAACAATCAAGTTCTGACCCGTGTGTCGAATNCCGTNAGGGTCAATTCGTCAAGCACCGAGGTGGCGACGGAAAAAGCGCACGATCAAGTAGGCGTCTATCAGGTAGAACGGAGGNCGCCCTAGAGTGTAGTGACCACAGGGCAGCACCACTCGCCGGAAATCAACNTTCGCCTTGTCCAGCGCGTCNACCAGAGCCTGGGNGTGNGCGGGCAGAAAGATCGGATCGTAGGCTCCGGAGATCATNAGTAATTTNGGTTGANTCTTCANCAGCCGTGTTGCGAAGTGNANCGGCGAGATGGGNGCCCAGCACCGTCGTAAAGTCTCGAGATCGATGTGCTGATCGAGGCTGGCACGCACGTGTTGAGTNGCAAGTCCGGACCACACAACGTCGGCGAACTCGCCAGCGACGTGATTAAGCGCGGCAGCCTNGAGGTCCTCGTCATGAGCTAACGCCAAGAATCCAATGCATGATCCGAGGCTAGTTCCTAAGAGACCAACATGCCGATACCCACGCTGTCGCAACCACTGGACGGCCAGTCGAACTTCAACGACGGCACGCCGTATCGATTGAATAGTCAATCCTAGAATCGGACTGACCATGGCATCGGCGCGTACCATGTACCCNGGNCGCCGNTCNTCATGATAGGGCAGAGTCATCCGTAAAGCGCTGAATCCACAGTGATTAAGAATNTTGCACGCCTGGACCATCGAACCCTTGTCAGCATTCCACTGTGGNACNACGACGATGGCACGACCTTCNGCGCTTGGNGATTCGAATAACCGGGCCGAAACACGTTGCACCTCAATATCNGNGGAAGGAAATGGAGANTCAAAGGCCAAGCGNGTGCCGTCGAATGTCACTCCTGTNATTTCCTTAGTNCGATAGAAATTTTCACTCCCTGCACNCAGCGCCGCGGCAACNTCAACCAACTCNGATCCNNTGCCCTCGAGTTNAACGTCCCCGAGATTNTCCAATCCCCAACCAAACGCCTGNGGGCNNCGGTCGNCGGCATCGTCCNCANAAATTGAGNGTTCCCAGTGATGAAAGAATTNGCGGANCATGNNCANNNGATGCTACCAGGGTGTNNAACCGCGAGAGTGGCTAGCTAGCAATCGTNCCGNGNGNTAGTTACGCTGCCCTAANNNCCTNAGTTGCCNCGGNAGGAGAGANCATCATTACAAGGCCACGTGACCCNTANCGACGTACCAAAATAGTCTGCACGCTCGGACCNGCNAGCGANACANTNGAGCAGATTCGGGCCTTNTTCGCCGCAGGCATGGATGTCGCCCGTCTNAATTTTTCGCATCAGACGATNGACTGGCATCGAGAACGTGTCGCCATGATTCGTGACNTATCGGCGGAAGCCGGCTGGCCGATCGGTATTCTCCAAGATCTCCCGGGGCCCAAGNTCAGAGTCGGNAACTTCCCCGATGGCCCAGTGGAACTTAAANTCGGTCAGGAGTTCACCCTNACAGCAGGCGGAGCCGATGGCGACATNNGCGGTGTATCCGTCAACCAGAAGGCNCTTATCGAAGCCGTCGAGCCTGGNGACCTCATCCTGCTCNCTGACGGGACAATCCGCTTGCGCGCTGTTCATATTGAAAANGACAGCGTNGTTTGCGAAGTTACGGTTGGCGGTAGATTNGNANCCCATAANGGGGTGAACCTNCCAAACCGCGCTCTCGCGCTGCCATCGATNACAGAGTATGACCGCGAAGCCCTGATAGCTGGCCTCGATATGGGGGTTGACTTCGTAGCCCTGTCATTCGTGCGGTCGNCCGATGACGTTNAGATAGCCCGCAAGGTCATTNAAGAACACGGCNGACACGTNCCGATCATCGNNAAGATCGANAAGTNNGAAGCGCTNGAAAANCTTGAGGGCATCATTGAGGCNGTTGATGCCGTGATGGTAGCGCGGGGTGATCTGGCAGTTGAAATCCCGCTGTGGGACGTCCCACAGGTTCAGAAACAGGTCATCAANGCCGCCAATACTGCTGCGAAGCCAGTCATNACAGCTACACAGATGCTGCTATCAATGGTTGACTCTCCGCAACCCGCACGGGCGGAAACAAGTGANGTTGCCAACGCCNTGTACGATGGAACCGATGCGGTCATGCTCTCTGAAGAAACTGCTGTTGGTAGTTACCCAGTCGAAGCCGTNGANGTAATGGCAAATATCTGNGTGGCCACTGAGAAAAAACTTTGCCNACCTGGAACCTACCGCAANCTCCCGGNAGACCGCCGCCATCTGGTACCGGACGTTGTAGCCACCGCTGCNTGCATGGTGGCACGNCACCTCAATGCCACGGCTTTAGTCGTACCAACGCGAACGGGCAGCACCGCGATCAAGATCGGTGCNTGCCGTCCCAGTCAACCGATTATCGCCATAGGCACGCATATCGAAACGGTNGGCCGCATGACCTTGGTGTGGGGAGTCGTACCGATTTACGGCGAAGACCTATTGACCCATGAGTCGATGCTCATGGAAGCTGAACGCCGAGCCGAAGCCTCAGGACTCATCAAAAAGGGCGACTTGNTAGTAATTACNGCTGGATTCCCTGTAGGTGGNCCCGGGAGTACCAATACTGTGACCGTAAAAACGGCGGGTGAGCAACTCAGCACAANCAACACCGATTGACGATGAGATGCTTCNCNGCTNCGATGANTCTNTACGTCGGGCGCCTGCAAACCGATATCNTCATGCTCGTTGACAACAACGGACGTATTNGGGNCCCAGCCGAGGAAGGACCCGCCTCCAGCNGTTGGNANCGAGTCANCGCGCTTTAAAGGCACCATCCTTTCAGGCACCCTGGAACGNNCACNGNCACNCTTTCCAGTTNCTCCTTCGNAGCAAGGATGGCGNGGGCGCGNCATTTCGAACTGNAACGCCTCAATCAAGCTAAGTTAGCGGGCNACCGAATTGGCNCATCATGTATTTGTCTTCCTNNCCTCTTAGGGGCATCATGACCCCTACCCAAGCCACGGTCGGCAGCGGCCACNAGGCAACCATCCTCGGCTTGGTNTNAGATACGCGAGAGNACGTCATGNAGCGGATCGTCGANTGCGTGCCCAATTTCTCTGAAGGGNGCAACGAAGGGNTCATCAAGGAGATCACCGATACCATCGAGGCGGTTGCCGGCGTGNANCTTCTNGACGTCGATCCGGGCGCCGACACCAACCGTACCGTGGTCACCATGGTGGGATCACCCCAGAACGTAGCAGAGGCGGCATTCCAGGCGGTGAAGCGAGCGGCNCAGCTGATCGATATGCGCCAGCANCGCGGCGCGCACCCACGCTTCGGCGCCACCGATGTGGTCCCCTTCGTGCCGGTTTCCGGCGTNACGATGGACGACTGCGTCAAGCTCGCGNGCCAGGTCGGCAAGCGTATCGGNGAAGATCTCGGGATCCCGGTGTATCTATACGAACACGCGGCATCGCGGCCGGAGCGCCGCAACTTNTCGCGCGTGCGCACCGGCGAATACGAAGGTCTCGCAGAGAAGCTNGCGGACGACGAATGGCAGCCNGATTTCGGTCCTTCTACTTTCAACGCCGAGGCAGGCGCCACNGCCGTCGGGGCGCGCGAATTCCTGATNGCCTACAACATCGATCTGAACACCACNGAGCGCAAGTATGCCAACGAAATCGCCTATGCCCTCCGAGAACGTGGCCGTTGGAAGCGCACCGGCAACATNGAGCCCTTCTATTACAAGGGCGACATCGTNCGCTTNCCAGAGGATGGCACTTACCCNTGCGGTCCCTGTAACTTCGTCGGCGACTCCTTCAAGGCGCTCGAGNAACACTACGCTGAGGTACACGACGGCGATCTGNAAGCNCGNTACGAANCCCTCGGCATCGACCCCGAAAANCCCAGCGGNCCGGTGTTCAACGACGGCCNGTTCAAGGACGTTAAGGCGATCGGCTGGGTAGTCGACGACTACAANCGGGCNCAGATCAGCATCAACCTTAACAACTATAAGGTNAGCCCAGCGCACGANGTGTTCGAGGCTGCTCGTGAAGAGGCGAGNAAGCGGGGCATCNCCATCACCGGCTCGGAGATCGTCGGCGTGGTCCCTTACGAGGCGATGCGGCAATCAGCTGTTTACTATCTTCGCCGGATGCGCAAGTCGACCGGTATTCCGGTGCCGGACCTTGTCGAGACCGCCATCCAGTCGCTAGGCTTGCGCGACGTCGCACCCTTCGAGACTAAGGAGAAGGTCCTCGGGATGCCGGGCGTCGATGGGCCTTTGGCTCAGCGAGCAACGTTCGACTTCGTCGACGCAGTCTCGCGCGACTCGCCGGCCCCCGGCGGAGGCTCGGTGGCGGCGCTGGCTGGCGCCCTCGGTGGCGCCCTCGCCGCGATGGTGGCCAACCTTAGCGTCAGCAAAGGAGAATTTGACGACCAGTACGAAGCGCTCTGTAAGATCGCTGATCAGGGCCAGGCGNTCAAGGACAAGCTTGTCCGCGGTGTCGACCAGGACACGGCAGCCTTCGACCTGGTGATCGAAGCTATGCGTATGCCACGGGACACAGAGACCGAGCGNGACGAACGCGCTACCGCGATGGAAGAAGGCTACAAGGTAGCTACTTGCGTCCCACTGGCGACGGTCGAGCAGTGTCGTGACGCCCTGAGGCTCTGTGCCGAGATCGCACCGATCACCGACCCGAACATGGTGAGCGACGTAGGTACCGGAGCTCTGCTGGCCAATGCCGGGGCCCAAGCGGCCGCCTACAACGTCCGCATCAACCTACCGCACATCACCGACCAGGATTTTGAGGCCGAGACGCACACAACCTTGACCGGCCTGCTGGAAGAGTGCAGTGAGCTAGCTGCGGCGGTTGCCGCGGAAGTGGAACGAAGTCTGGGCAGCTAGATGCCGTTGGCTGCGTTCAGTACCCAATTCCCATGCCANCTGCAAGNGCGAGGAGCCGGGGNTCGAGGGTGANGAGGTGAGCACCGTGGCGTCTCGCGGGGTCGTCACCGAATGTTTACATCGGGGNCTGCGAAGTAATGCTAACCGCCTACTGGCCCACACCAACGAGAGAGAGCTAGCGTGTGCCGCCGCCGAGTGGCACTGTTAGCAATCCGTGATGAACATTTGCTAANCCTCGGAAAAACGGGAAGAACCATTGATCGATCCCCTTGANCGCGTCGCCAAACACCGCNGGCTATCGGAAAAAGTCGAGTNCTTCACTGAATCAGTTATCCGGGAAATGACCCGAAAGGCGATGATCAACAACGCNATNAATCTGNCTCAGGGGTTCCCTGACTTTNCGGCTCCAGAGGTCGTCAAACAGGCCGCCNTGAGACGCTATTAATACCGATATCAACCAGTATGCGATCACGTGGGGTGCAAAAAGCATCCGCGATGCGATTGTCACTAAATTTGGTGAACAAACCGGGCTCCAGATCGATTCTGAGCGTGAACTGACCGTAACTTGTGGGGCAACCGAAGCAATGATCGCAACGTTGCTGGCACTCGTGAACCCCGGCGATGAAGTGGTTGTCTTCGAACCTTTCTACGAAAACTATGGCCCGGATTCTGTTCTGTCGGGCGCCACACCACGATACGTCTCTCTCGAGCCGCCGAATTGGACGATGGACATTAGCGAGCTCGAAGCAGCTTTCAATGACAACACCAAAGCAGTGATCATCAACACACCCAATAATCCAACAGGCAAAGTGTTTTCTCTTTCGGAACTTAAAGAGATTGCTCGGTTGTGCCGACAGTATGATGTCATTGCGATTACAGATGAGATCTACGACCAAATTATCTACGGTGAACCGGACGCACCGCTGGTACACCACTCGCTAATGACTATCGACGGGATGCGTGATCGAATCGTGGTAATCAACGGGATGTCAAAATCCTATTCAGTAACCGGCTGGAGAGTTGGATGGACAATTGCTGAGCCAGCGATCACCGAGGCAATCCGTAAGGTGCATGACTTCCTCACCGTCGGCGCCGCTGCACCTCTTCAAGAAGCTGGCGCAATTGCCCTGTCATTACCTGACAGCTATTACCAGGAGCTTGCCGACGATTACCGTGCCCGCCGCGACCTCCTCTGCCAAGCACTCGATGACACCGGGTTCGGCTTCACTGTCCCCGACGGCGCCTACTACGTGATGGCCGACATCAGTGCCTTCGGTTACCCCAATGATGTCGCTTTTGCTGACTTCTTGGTCGAGGAGATCGGCATTGCAGTTGTCCCCGGCTCATCTTTTTATAGCGAAGCGGAGCGTGGTTCCCAGCAAGTTCGATTTGCTTTCTGTAAGCGCAGGCAAACCTTGGAGGCAGCAGCAAGCCGTTTTACAAAGCTGACGTAACATCAGGAGCAACCCCGATATGGCCATAATGAAACAAATCACGGTCTTTCTGGAGAACGTACCCGGCCGCCTTGCAACGCTATGCAATACACTCGAAGAACGAGGTGTGAACTTGCAGGCAATGACCACTTCGGAAACCAGCGAATATGGCGTCGTCCGTATGATTGTCGACGATGTGGACGCGGCAACCGAAGCACTGAAGCAAGTTGAGTTGCCTTTTTCGATCGTCGATGTGCTCGGCGTCGAGTTCCCTGATAAACCCGGAGCATTAGGCAAAGTTACGTTGCAACTCGCCAACGCGGGCGTCAACGTCGACTACGCCTACATCACGGTGGCGAGCGACTCGGGTAACGCATTGGGCGTCTTCAAGGTCGCCGACCCACCGAAGGCAGAGGCAATTCTCCTCAGCGCCTCATCAGAAGACCAGTAAGACAGCGACGCACGAGCGGACACTGACACCAGCAGGCTGTCTAGGCCTACTACGCCGAGCGAAACTCACGGGGGCCAGTACCACTGTGCAACCTCAAGAGCACTGCGTACGCGAAAAACGACGCGGCCACCGATGCAAACACTGGGTGGACTGACGACAATGCGCTGACCCCCGCTGTTAAAGTCGACCATGAAACGACCATCACGCCACCTATTAGCATCGCGCCAAGTGCTGTCACTGGAGACCCACGCCACCGAAACAATGCCGCGAACAAAGGCGCCGCGAAGCAAGCCGCGTAAAGGCTGCCGGAGAAGATC
The DNA here is from genome assembly GCA_002720285.1 of Acidobacteriota bacterium. Taxonomy (GTDB): domain Bacteria; phylum Acidobacteriota; class Vicinamibacteria; order Vicinamibacterales; family UBA823; genus UBA11600. Next base: position 9,820 of record PBHT01000030.1, read on the forward strand.
GTCAATGAGAGGATGTCGCCCGGCGGTCTTAAGGCAACTAGGGCGGTCACCGTAGCAAACACGACCACCTGAACCCGGGTGAAGCGCAACGACCTTCCATCCTCAAAGTCACCCATCAACACTTCCACAACATCTCGCTGAAATGCACCGGCCAGGACCAGCAGGACTGAGTCGATCGAAGACATGGCGGCCCCTAACAACGCCGTAAGAATTATTGCCGCGGCAACCTGCCCCGTTACCTGAGGATCAGTTAACAGAGCCGGTATAACGGCATCGGTCTCTGCAACCGAACCCTCGGCTAGGAGCCCACGCGCGAGAACCCCAAGCGGTAACAAGCAGAGATAGGAAAAACCGATGGCGGCAGGCGCCACGATCATTCCAATGCGTAATGCTCGATCATCTCTAAGGGCAAAAAATCGTGATACCTGGCGTGGTTCGACGAGAAACTTCGCACCGCCGGCACAGGCAACACCGAGCAACATCGCCCAAGGCATAGTTCCAGTGCTTGCCAGGAGGGCATCGCCAAGTGGGCGTCCATCGGGAGCAACTCCAGGAGTAGTGGCGACGCGTTCAATAAGAGCCGTCCACCCACCTCCCGCCCGCAGGACGTTGATCAGAAGATAGAGGCTTCCCAACAACATCAGGGCCCCCTGAACAGCATCGGTATGGACCACCGAAATAAAGCCTCCAAAAACTGTGTACGCGACTACGATGAGAAAGACAAGGCCGACGCCGACCTCGTAGGGTACGCTCAGGTACGCTTGCAGCGTCCCGCCAATTCCCTTGAATACGGCGGTCATATAGAAGATAGATGACACTAAGATGACCCCGGCAGCAGCTATACGAACACCCGACGACTGGTAATACGCACCAAGGAACCCAGCAAAGGTCAACGTCCCGAGTTTCTCGGTGGCAAGCCGTAAGCGGGGTGCGACGACGTGCCAAGACACTACCGCGCACAATAGCAATACCAAGCCCATCGCCATCCAGGCGAACCCGAGATCATAGGACTTGCCAGCGAACCCGATAAAACTATTGGTCGAGAAGTACGTCGCGTAAAATGACAGGCCAATGACTAGGCCACCCATCGCGCGGCCACCAACATAATAATCTGAGGTGTCCCGCGTCGATCGATGGCCATGCCAAGCGTGCGCTACGATCACAGCCAAGTAGATCGCCAAGGCGGCAAGCGGGACCGCGTGGGCACTGACCCACGAACTCATTGCTCGGTATCTCCCCTAGGCCTTCGACGAATCACGTAGAGAGCGTTCGCCACGACGATGAAGACCATAACGGCGACAATCGCCACGATTCCCTTGCCCACACCTAGCATGGGTGAAGATTATCTTTGCTGGTGGGCATGTTCCAGCAAACTTCGATAGCATGGGCGACCTTATGGTCCCGCACCCTATCATTGTCGACTTCGCCGTCGCCCTGCTTGCTGTATCGGTAGGGTTTGATCTGCTCGCCTCGGTGGTCAATGAACGTGACTTGCGAATCGTCGCTTGGTGGACACTAATGGTTGGCACCGTGGCAGCGGCTCTCTCGGTAGTCTCTGGCTACGCTGCTGCTCCTGCGGATGCTTCTACGATGGTAACCGAAACCATCGAATTCCACCGAAACCTTGGGATCGCCACCCTGGTGTGTTTCGCAGCGTGCTGCCTTTGGCGGGTCAATAATCCAAGCGGCTTCCCAGAACGTTACCGTGACGCCTACTGGACGCTAACCTTTATTGGGCTTGGGGCTCTGATCGTAACTTCATATTGGGGGGGGGTATTGGTGTTTAAATTCGGTGTCGGGGTGCTTCCCCCGCCCTGATCGCACCCCGCAAGGGACGCTTCTACTCCGCGCTGGCCCGTTCCCTGAAAACCTTATTAACAGGGCCATTTTGAGGCGCTGGGAACAGAGTTGGCACTCACAAACGCACTTGTTTAAAGTACGCTCCAAGTTTAGTTGGACACCATCCGGTCAGGTTTGAATGGCAGGCTGTAAACCTTTATTACGATAAGGCGTTTTCCCCCGCTAACGCCTCTACTATGGAGGGACGACGGCCTGTTCTCGTGGCTCACGGGTTTCACAACAGTGGCTCATGAGCCACTCTTTGTAACTTGTGGGACTTTTTCTTGTCTCGGCACTCTACGAGAGAGGGTGCTAGCTTGATACAATGTCGGCCAGACTCTAGCGTTTTCTCTTTGTGGCGGTTCCGCCAATTAGGCTGTTTGTTCTTTCCACAGATTCCAGAGAGGGATAACCGTGTTCGCTGACCGGTTGCAGCGGCTTGGTACTGAGAATGCCTTCAAGCTCGGTGATCACATCGCCCGCGTCCAAGCAGATGGGCGGATGGTGGTTAAACTGAACATGGGGGAACCCGATTTCGACGCTCCCATACACGTCGCTGCCGAGGCGAAGGCACAGATCGACAACGGCAACGGGCATTACTGCCCTCCTGCTGGCCTTGAGAGTTTGCGTCAAGCTATCGCCCGACAGGTAAGTGAGACGCGAGGACTCGACGTCGATTTTCGCCGCGTGGTCGTTCATCCGGGTGGTAAGCCATCAATCGCCTACACGATGCTAGCCTACGTGAACCCTGGTGATGAGGTTATCTACCCAAGTCCAGGCTTCCCCATCTACGAGTCCTGGGTGACGTTCGTAGGGGCAAAGACAGTGCCGATGCGACTGCGGGAATCTGATGCCTTTGCAATGACAGCCGACAATCTAGCAAAGCTGATCACGGATAAAACCAAGGTGATTATCCTGAACTCCCCAGCCAATCCAACCGGTGGCCTTATCGAGTCCAAAGCTTTGGCAGAGATGGCCGAAGTAGTTTGTGAAAAAGCGCCTGCCGATGTCCGCGTCTACTCCGACGAAATTTACGAAAACATCATCTTCGACGGACTAGAACATGCCAGCATAGCTAGCTTTTCTGGAATGGAAGAAAAAACACTGATCGCTTCCGGCCATTCCAAATCCTTCGCCATGACGGGGTGGCGGCTCGGATATGTAGTTCTGCCGACGATCGAAGAGGCTGAGGTTTTTAAAAACTTCAACATCAACACCATTTCGTGTACCCCGCCGTTTGTGCAGGAAGCCGGGCGGGTTGCGCTCGAAAGTCCGGAGAGCGCCGCTGTCATCGCAAAGATGGTTAGCGCTTTTGACGAGCGTCGCAAATTCGTCGTGCAGACACTCAATGAAATTCCGGGAATCACCTGTGTTATGCCGAAGGGTGCCTTTTACGTTTTCCCGAACATCGCGGAAGCCTGTGAGTCAATCGGGGCTATCGAGGCTTTCAACAACCTGTCTGTAGAAAAACAGGAAAAGTCGAGTCCGTCCACGATGCTGCAGATGTTCGCGCTATACAAACATGGTGTCGCCACCATGGACCGGCCTTCGTTTTGCCGCATCGGCAGCGAAGGCGAACACTACTTGCGGCTAAGCACCGCCGCCGATATGGAACAACTCCGCGAGGGTTTATCTCGTCTGGAAGCCGCAGTCAGCGATGTCGCTGGATTCGCGGATTTCGTCGCCAAAGGGGTCCCCTCCTGAACTGCGGGGACCGCCCCGGATGCCTTGTCTCAGACGCCGGGAGACTTGAAGGGAGACAGCTTTGAGCCTTGGAAAGGTGTTCGTTACTCGCCGAATTCGCGACGCAGGACTTAATATTCTAGAGGAAGCTGGGGTTGAAATGCGGGTGTGGCCAGGCGAGGAGGACGAGGGCCCAAGCCAAGATGAGGTCATCGAGGGTGCCCGGTGGGCCGACGTGTTGCTGTCACTCTTGACGGAACCAGTCAACCGCGCTGTTATGGAGGTTAACCCCTCTTTACTCGGAATTGCTCAGTTTGCTGTCGGTTACGACAACATCGACGTCGGCGTAGCGACCGAACTCGGGATTCCTGTGAGCAATACGCCCGGCGTGCTAACCGACACAACCGCAGATCTCACTTGGGCACTACTGCTATCAGTGTCACGCAACATCGTCACCGGTGACGAGTACATGCGGGGTGGTAACTACAAGCTTTGGGGACCTAATCTTTTGCTCGGCGAAGACACTTCACCGGGCGGGGATGGTCGGAACAAAATTCTCGGAGTGGTTGGTTTCGGTCGTATCGGCCAGGCGGTTACACGCCGGGCAATGGGATTCGACATGCGTGTTCTGGCCTACGACCCTTATGCGCGGGAGGCAATCGAATCCGATGGTCAGGCAGAGTGGGCTGATCTTGACGTGCTACTGGCCAAAAGTGACTTCGTCTCCATCCACACACTTCTGTCAAACGAAACTCGGCATCTGATTAGCACCGCGGAATTCGAGAAAATGAAACCTACCGCATATATTCTGAACGCGGCTCGGGGCCCGATCATCGACGAGGCAGCGCTAGTTGTTGCCCTTAACGAAGGTCAGATTGCTGGAGCCGGACTCGATGTCTACGAGCGAGAACCGGAAATGGTGCAAGGACTCGCGGAGTGTAAAAACGCTGTGTTGTTGCCCCATCTGGGCAGCGCCAGCCGTGGCACGCGCGACAAGATGGCAACCATGGCGGCTACCAATGCCATCGCTATGTTGCAGGGTGATCGAGCGCCGAACTGCGTCAACGCCGATGTTTATGGCTCCA
>PBHT01000031.1 GCA_002720285.1 Acidobacteriota bacterium
ATTACTCGATACCAGATCAAAATGCCGCTCAACCCCGTGAAGATCGTCAGGCTGAGGTAGCTGAACCAGCGGGCGAAAGCCGAGGGGTAGAAGAGTTTGTCTTCCTTGGGAATAATCGTCAGGCAATAGTAGAGATTCAGAAAGAAAATCACCGGCGCAACGAAGAAGGCCAGCGCCGAGGCTAACAAGACGAGCTCCACTGGGCGCTCATATCCGTAGATGATAAGCACCGAGGCGATTAGCGAATACACCATCGTCATCCGATAGATGTTGTATTCCGAATACCAGGTTTTACGGTGAGCAGAAGTCAGCTGAGGTTGCGCTGTACCCGGCAATGATGCTGTGCCACGGAACAGGTTGCGTGAGCAAGCACCCACGATCCGTGGCCAACCATCGAAGTAGTTGAAAGCGGTCGAGAAGGTCGCTGCGAAGCCACCGACCAAGAAAACGACCATCATCCAAGGACCAACGCTGCGAGTAAAGATCTGCGCAATCTCGCCCATTACGTTAACGCCTTGGACTTCATTTGGATAAAGCCACATTGCGGACAGGACCAGGAAAATTACGGCCAGAATACCGGACACGACATGCCCGAAGCGGAAGTCCCACAGCCCGATACGGAACCAGTGGCTAGCGTAGTGGCGAGCGTGTTCCGGAATCGCGGCTGTGTTGACAGTCAGGTCTTCCTTGCGCGGAGCAAACGGGTCAAATTGCTTTGCTAGGCCAAGGATTTCAAGCTGCCCGCGTATCCTGCTCATGCCGACGCGTTTGGCCTTGCCCCACTCCGATGCCTGCAGCGATACGTCCATCCCCGTAGGTAGGAGGCCTAGGAACGCAGCAATAATTAGCCATGAGCCGGCCGGCGTCTCGATGATAAAGAAGTGGACAAACTCCGATGGTGGCGCTGGCCTTACGAGGTAAACCGCTAGCGTCGAGATGACAAGGATACCTGCTGCGGCTTTGGCCGAGGTTTCCACAGCACGGTAACTGCCCCGGAGGATGATGGCGACAGAAACGATTGCCAGGACCAGTCCATACACCCATGTGGGGATAGCAAACCCAGCCCAAACCGTGAACAAGTAGTAGAGCACAGCTGCCGCGGCGATCAATCGGCCGGCCTGCCCAATGGCACACTGCAACAGCGTTGTGACCATCACGTACCATAGCGGCCATTTCTTCCAAGAGGTTGCGTATGCTTCGACGATGCTGCTTCCGGTGGCGTTGGTAAAGCGAAACGCCATCTCAAAACCGTAGTATTTGAAGACATAGGCGATGGGGATACACCAAAGCAGTGTGTACTCGAAACGACCGCCGGCTGTTGGCGCCGTTACCAGATGGCTGGTGCCGATCCCAGTCATCATCAAGATAATCCCCGGACCGAAATACATGATCAGGCTTCCCCAAAACATATTGGGGAGTTCAAGTTCTTCCAGGTCAGCGGCTGCTTGCTCAAGCACCGGATCAGAGCTGGCATCGTCGCCCAATATAGGTCCTACTACTGGACCCTTAGAGGTAGCCTCGGACGGTGGTGATTGTGGCTCAGGAGTTCCGTAGAGGTACTCGTAAGCTTCGGTGACCTCCTTGAACTTCTCTGAAGTCAGCTCGATGAGCTCGGGACCAAGGTGTGCGACCCGGTCGGGATGGTACTTGGTGCGAAGCTGCTTGTAAGCTTTTTCGATCTCGGCCGGTGTTGCCCCATCATGCAGCCCAAGCGTGGCAAGAGCGTCTTGGCGTTGCCTCGGAGCGCTGGTTTCGGGCTTGTCGGCCATCTGGGTTTTTCGCGGTTCACTCGATTTTGGTTGTCGCCGGACTCTAACGATCGTTGGGGTTGCTGACAACCGTTAATTTCCGCGCCACGGAAGGTCAGGGCTTCCCGAGCCAAGGTTCCCCAGGGGAAGCAGACGGCATACTTTGCCAGTGTCTATCTGATCACGATTAATGCTACGCCCCAGGCGATGAAGGCCATGCCGAAGCAGCGACTGAGGTGCCAACGTCGTGGTGCTCGCTGTTCGGCAACAATCATCGTCGTAAGGATTGCCATCCACAAAAGGTTCATGGCACCGAGTACGAAAGAAAGCACCATCAGTGCCCAGCAACAGCCGACGCACCAGACTCCGTGGTGGGCGCCCATTTTGAACGGACCCCTGGGGCCGCCGTCCCAGCGTGTCAAGAAAAAGCTGAGTGGACTACGGCAATGTGCCAGGCAAGCTTCCTTCATCGAGGTGAGCTGGAATAAGCCGGCAGTGATCAACAGGATTCCTCCGACGGTCATTCCAACGCTCAGATTGAGCCGTAGTAGAGCGAAATACTGGAGGCCATCTTGCATCGTGGCAGCTGCGGCGCTGTACCCGCACCAGACCACTAGGTATCCGGCGGTGAACTGGCCAACTACGAGACCCGTTCTCCTGCCTGGGTAGGCATCGCCGGCCATTCTGCCGAACAGACGCAGCCAGGGCATCAACGCCGGCATCATCATCACCACCATCATCATGAAGTACAACAACACACTTGCGGCATAGCTCGAATGAGCGTGCGGCGCTAATAGGTTCATTCGGGGGTTACTGTCCACTCAAAATAAGAGTAGAGGCCGTGGGTTCCGGTGTTGTCGAAGCGGATCGAGCCATCATCGTAATGTGAGGTTCCAGTGCCGAGCGCTTGTTCGGGAGGGTGAATTTGGTTGTACATGTTGTTAAACGTCACCGGCTTGGAACGATCACGACCCTTTAGTTCGGTGATTGTCGAATCAAGGATGCCATCGATGACAACGCGCTTGGTCTTCTCTCCTTCTTCGATAAGGATCGGCACGTAGCGAGTCTCGAGAAATTCGCTGACGAAGCCAGCGAGAATTGCCCATGGCCCTCCTGCACGACCAGTGAGAATGCTCTCCACCGCCGCCCGCTGTGGCCCGGTTGTCTTCTCGTCGATCATGATGGCCTCCAGCCAGTTGCCTTCAATCATGTGGGGAGGGCTGTCGTAGGCAATGATCGCGGTGACACCAGCGATGTCGGTGTCAGCGAAGTTGCCTTCATCGAAGCGGATTGCCCAATACCCGATGCAGCGGTCGTTGTAGCAAAGTTGGTCAAAATGGACATGACCAGGGCAAACTGCTTGGCAACTGCAATTCTCAAAGATTAATCCGCGTGCCCACCAGGCAACGTTGGTTTCAATACTTTGGTTCATCGGTGGTATTTACTCCGGGATATCGGGGAGATAGTTGCTCCGCGCGATCGGTTTTTCGACCTCGGCGAGCCTAGCGCACGATGACATGTTCAAGAATGATGCCTTCCAGTGCATTGGGTGCCGTGAGGCCAAGCATGTGCGCTAATGTCGGGGCGATGTCGACAATCGCCACTGGCTCTGCATATACGCCAGGACGAATCCCCGGGCCGCTCAAAATCAGGGGCACGCGCCGATCGTAATCGTAGGGTGACTGATGATTGGTGGCTAGGCCGGTTTGCCAGAGGGACAGCGGTGAATGCAAGAGGTACAGGTCACCCAATCGTTCGGCGTAGAAACTACGTTGCAACAGTTCTTCGATCTGGCTTTGAGGTTTGCGATCCTCAAGCAAGTCATCGCGCGAAAAAACAGCTACCACTGTGTCAAGCGTTTCGATATATTCCCGCGCTTTGTGGACGATGTAGTTGGCATCAACGCCGAGTTTAGTTGCCTTCGCGCGATCGACCTGTATCCAGCCGTGTGAACTACTGGTGAACCAATTCTCACCGCCAAATTCGTCACCAAGATATTCGCTGATGCCACGATAGATTTCGCCTAGGCGGAGCCGCTCAGCAGCATCACCCAACTCGCGGCTGTACTCGGGAAGGGGGGCTACCCCGTGATCGGCTGTTAGGATGACTAACGTGCGGTGGAGACCAGCCGTTCGGTCCACAAACTCCAGAAAATCGCCGAGCATGCGATCCAAACGAAGTATCTGGTCCTGAAGTTCACGGCTATAGGGGCCGAAGTAGTGCCCTACCGAGTCGGTTGACGAGAGGCCTAAAGCAAGCACGTCAGTGACTCCATCTTGGCCGAGGTTGAGAGCCGTGATCGCGGCGCGGCCGAGGTCCAGCGTTGCTTTGTCCATAAAGGGTGTTAATTCGATTGTTCTGCCAAGTGCCGGGCGACTTGTTGGAAAAGGGTGGGGAAACACGGTGCCGAAGCCACGTGGGCCGCGTTCACCTTCGTAGGCGTCTGGCCGAGAGAGGATATAGGTGGGTTCGGCTTCGAGTTGCTCCCAGGACCCGCCGAGATAGCCAGAAAGCCAATCGTTGCCGTTGAACACATTGACCCAATCGGGCAACTCGTCTCGGTAATATGTACTGCTGATGAATCGCCCGCTCGCGGCATGCCACCAATAAACATGCTCGGCCTCGGGCGCCATTAGCACGGCCGCACGATCCTTACGGGAGATCGACACTGCTTGAGATAGTGGGTCGAGATCTTTGAGCCAGCCAACCAGAGATGTGCCGAGGAATTGCCGGGGAGATACCCCGGGGCTGTTGTTGGTGGCACTGACGCCGACCAGTTGTTTTTCTGGGTCGATTGCTGCGCGTTCGAGTCGTCCTAGGGTGCGATCGAACCAAGTGTTGTCAACCATCCCACTGTCACGAGGGTAAAGACCAGACAGCATGGCGGCGTGCCCGGGCGCGGTAGAAGTAATCGCATGATCTTGGCGGGCGTTGATGAAAACTGCGCTGTCTTCGAGGAGGGTTCGGAGTCCGCCGTTGAGTTGTGGCCTAAAACGATCAAGATAGTCGGCTCTCATTTGATCGACCGCGATTAACAACAGCAGCGCGGGTTTCTCCATCCCATCGGCGGTTGCGTCTGCGGTACCAACGTCCAAGAGTACGCATGTAGCTAGCGGGACGATGAATAGAAGGGCCAGGCAAGCGCGTAGCAAACTAGTCACAGGAGACGGTTCATAGATGTTCTGAATCCAGGGAAATTAGGATTGATTGAATCTATCATCCTGCAGCTCATTGAACGCGATTATTTGCGGATGCGAAGTTTCCAATTTGCTAGCTTCCGGGTGAGTGAATGCTCCACCATGACATCCTGGTGGCGCTTGGTTAGGCCTCTGCGGCGTGGATCATGTTGGCGAACAACTCATTGACTGGGCAGGTGATGCCGTGCGCACGAGCGCGGGCAATTAACTCGCCGTTGATGGCGTCAATCTCGGTACGGTGGCCCTTTTCCAGGTCTTGGAGCATGCTCGACTTGTTGTCGCTTGTGGCCTTGGCAACAGCAACGATTTTGTCGAGTATTTTGGTCTCATCAAGCTTTACTCCGCTAGCTGCTGCGATCGTTACCGATTCTTTGACAATGAGCTCAAGCACAGGCTCAAGCGCTTTGTTCTCAACCAGCTCCCCGGTTCGTTTGCGCAGCAGCGCCGTTAATGGATTGACTGCGGCGTTGAGGACCACCTTGGCCCAAATCTTTTCTCGGATATCTCGTTTTGCTTGTGCTGGAAACCCAACTTCTCGGAAGGCTGCTGCAATAGTCTCCGCATCCTCATTGGTGGTGCCAGCGACCGGGCCAAAGTCGATTTCAGCTGAACCAGCGTGGAACACTTCACCCGGGCCGATGAACGTGGCGCCCTGATTAATGACGGCACCTAGCACCCTGATAGCGTTCTCAGCAATTGCTTCTTCATTGCCCAGCCCATTTTGCAGCGAAACGAAGATCGATTTGTTCCAGTAACTAGCAAGAGCGCGTACCGCTGATCTCGTGTCGTAGGCTTTCACCGTGATAAGAATTGCGTCTGGGGGAACACCATCTATTGCTGCGAGATTCGCACCGGCGTCAATTTTTTTCTGCAAGACTTCAGTGTGACCGGTAACCCGCAAGCCGCATTCGTTGATCGCGTCAACGTGATCCTTTCGGCCGATTAGACTTACCTCATGGATACTAGCGAGGCGAGCTGCGACAACACTTCCAAGGGCGCCGGCACCGAATACGAGAAACCGCAATTTGTACACTCCTTTAATGCTATTGATCCGCTGTGCGAGCAGATCTTCTGCGTAGGTCCAGACTGTTACTCGGCTCGTGTTCCCTGAAATTATGGTAGAAGCGAGCAATACTGACCGGAATCGGTACCGCACACTTCGAAAGCAGGCTAACTATGCGAAGCGACACCATCAAGAAGGGAATTGCCCGCGCCCCGGCGCGCGCGATGTTCAAGGCTATGGGTTTAACCGACAATGACCTCGACCGCCCGCTTGTTGGTGTCGCCAACACCTGGACTGAGCTGACACCCTGTAACGTCCATCTGCATGAGCTCGGTAAGTCAGTAAAGGAGGGGATCCGCGCCGCCGGTGGAACTCCCTTTGAGTTCAACACCATCGCAGTTTCAGACGGGATTTCAATGGGGACGTCTGGAATGCGCGCTTCTTTAGTATCGCGAGAAGCGGTTGCCGACACCATAGAACTGGCTGTGCGTGGCCACTTACTGGACGGCGTGGTTGCAATCTCTGGCTGTGACAAAACGATCCCAGGAACAGTGATGGCTCTTGCCCGCTTAGATCTACCGTCTTTAATGATCTATGGCGGCTCGATCTATCCTGGCCGCTATCAGGACAAGGACGTCACCATCCAAGATGTTTTTGAGGCTGTCGGGGCCTGTGCCGCTGGTGTGATTACTGAACAAGATCTCCGTGATCTCGAAGACGTAGCCTGCCCTGGCGCCGGCGCCTGCGGCGGTCAGTTTACCGCCAACACCATGTCTACGGCGATGACCGTGCTCGGTATCTCGCCAATGGGTGTCAACGACATCCCGGCGGTGGACTCGCGCAAGAAAGATGTTGCGTTCTACTCGGGAGAGATAGTTATGCAATTGATCGAGCAGGGCATTACGGCGCGGCAGATTATCACCCGCACCGCGCTCGAAAACGCTATTGCATCAGTAGCCGCGACGGCTGGATCGACCAACGCGGTGCTCCATCTGCTGGCTATCGCCCGTGAGGCTGGTGTCGATCTTTCAATCGACGACTTCGACGGTATATCGGCAGCGACTCCAGTGATCGCCGACCTAAAACCTGCCGGTAGGTTCACCGCGCCTGATGTTGACCGCGCTGGTGGCCTACGGTTGCTGATCAAGCGACTCCTGGATGGTGGGTTCTTGAAGGACCAGCCGACCGTCAGCGGGAAAACGTTAGCCGAGGAGGCCGAGGAGGCCGAAGAGACCGCTGGCCAAGAGGTTATCCGTAGCCTCGAAAAGCCGATCAAGTCTAGGGGTGGCATCGCCATCCTACGCGGCAGCTTGGCGCCCGAGGGTTGCGTCGTCAAACTCGCTGGTCACGAGCGCACGCACCACAGTGGCCCCGCACGTGTCTTCGATTCAGAAGAACTAGCATTTGCTGCTGTTCAGAACAGCGAGATCGAAGCTGGTGATGTCGTCATCATTCGTTACGAGGGGCCAAAGGGTGGTCCGGGGATGCGCGAAATGCTGGCTGTCACCGCAGCGCTCATGGGCCAGGGCCTTGGCGATTCGGTCGCCCTAGTGACAGATGGTCGCTTCAGTGGGGCAACGCACGGCTTCATGGTGGGCCATGTCGCTCCAGAGGCCGCCAAAGGTGGACCAATCGCCTTAGTTTGTGATGGTGACACCGTGACGCTCGATGTCGACGCACGAACACTCGATGTAAAGGAAGATATGGAACCGCGCCGTTCAGAATGGCGCCCACCTGGGCCCCGTTATGTGAAAGGGGCATTTGCCAAGTACGCAAGGCTCGTGGCGTCGGCCTCGGAAGGCGCAGTAACGAGTTAACTGAAAAGGAAGATTTGATTTAGCATGATGAAATCGTAGCGGGAATGATCATGAACAGCGGCGTGCCACGCTTGTCGGGGTAACGTCGGACAAGGCATAGTTGGCGGCCACCTTTAGTCTTGTTGATGTTCGTGCCAATCGTCGGCCACCTACAGACCTTCGTAAAAAGGAAGCCTCATGGAGTTTATTCAGACACTTGCCAATCTCGGTAATCGGTACATCGTTGAACTTGGGTTCAATGTCGGCGGGGAAACTATCCCGTTCATGGTCTTGCTGCTGCTCGGTACCGGGGTATTTCTGACGCTGAGACTCGGGTTTATTCAGCTGCGTCGTTTAGGACACGGCTTAGCTGTAACCATGGGTAAGTACGATGATCCCAACGAGCCGGGTGACGTTTCGCATTTTCAGGCGCTGACCACGGCGCTGTCAGCCACAGTTGGGATCGGTAACATCGCCGGCGTGGCAATCGCCATCCACTGGGGAGGGCCGGGAGCTCTTTTCTGGATGTGGGTGACCGCCGGGCTTGGGATGTCGACCAAGTACGCCGAGGTAACGCTGGCTCAGAAATACCGCCACATAGAGGAAGGCCGTGACAAGAAGGCTTGGGAAGGCACGGTCTCAGGCGGCCCCATGTATTACATCGAAAAGGGCTTGGGGCCGAAGTGGAAGTGGATGGCTGTGTCGTTCGCGGGAATTCTGGGTGTTACAGCTTTCCTGACGGGCAATGCTATACAGGCCAACACCGTTGCCGACACGATGCAGACGACATTCGGTGTGTCTACGTGGATCACCGGGTTGATCACCTCGGCAATCGTTGCCGCGGTTATTCTCGGTGGGATCACGCGTATCGGCAAAGTTACCGCCACCCTGGCTCCCGCTATGGCGGCGATCTACGTACTAGGCGCGCTCGTCATCCTGTTGTTCAACGCCGGTGAGGTCATACCCGCGTTCATGCTTGTGTTCCGTGAAGCCTTTAACCCCACGGCTGGCGTTGCTGGAACTGGCGTCGGAGCCTTTCTCATGACGATGATGTGGGGCGTTCGCCGTGGCTTGTTCTCCAACGAGGCGGGCCAAGGGTCGGCACCTATTGCACACGCGGCTGCCAGGACCGACGAGCCGGTCTCAGAGGGTGTTGTCGCACTTCTTGAACCATTTATCGATACGATCGTGATTTGCTCGATGACTGGGCTTGTGCTTTTAACGACGGGTGTCTGGAACGACAGAGTGAATACTCCGATTACTCTCGGTGGCGGCGATTTGGTTTGGGTCACCGTAGATAGCAATGGTAGCCACAGTAGCGTCGANCCACCGGGTGAGATTCGCATTGAAAACGGCCAGCANGCCCTCGACACATCCGAAGCTCCTCGTATCGGNTGGCACGATGTTGCGCTCGAAGAGCTCTACGTTGATCAGGAGATGACGCAACCATTCACAGGCATGGTTTTCCCCGGCGTCGGCAACGCCGTTGGCGATAACGANCAGACTTATACGTCGCTTTATAGCCGTGCGGTCGAAAGTGGTGCNCCACTGACCGTGGAAGCCTATCGGCGGGGCCTGTCNGGTCTCGGCGATTGGGGGCACATGATCGTAGTGGTCTGTATCCTGCTGTTTGCCATATCGACCGCGATCTCCTGGAGTTACTACGGTGACCGCTGCGCCAATTACCTGTTCGGCACGAAAGCTGTGNTGCCCTACAAAGTCGCTTTTGTCGGGATGCACTTCGTCGGCGCCGTGCTNCCGCTGACCGTGATCTGGAATTTCGGCGATATTTTCCTGGCAATCGTTATTGTCCCGAACCTGATCGCGTTGATCATGTTGACGCCTCAGCTAGTTGAGGAAACGAAGAGCTACTTCGAACGCCAGCCNTGGCTTGAGAAAATCGAGGGNAACCGTTGAAGTTGGAGATTCTTCAGGAATCTTCCAGAGCGATGTAGATTCGTTTGTTTATGCGGCCTTTACTCTTGTAGTCAAGAACACGCAGCCGACCTACCTCCCGGGTGTTGCTGACGTGCGTGCCGCCGTCGGCTTGCAGATCAAGGCCGACGATCTCGACGGTNCGAATTTCGGTGATGGANACCGGCACCAAGTTGATCTTGGTGCGGATCAGGTCGGGGATTTGNTCGGCTTCGTTGCGCGGCAAGATCGCGACGCGAACTTCGCGNGCCGCCAGGACCTCGGTGTTGACTTTCTCCTCGATCTCGTCGACGNGCTCACGGTTNAGGTTCTCGAACTCGAAATCCATCCGGCCATTGAGTGGCTTCATGTTGCCGCCGGTCACCTGGGCACCGTAGTTTCGCCATACGACACCACACAGNATATGCATCGCGGTGTGGGTGCGCATGAGCTGATAGCGTCGGTCCCAGTCAATGACACCGGTGATGGTGGTGCCTACAGTAGGAAGTGGGATGANCGGTTGCGAACGCACCGNGCCAGCATCCTGGNTGCTGAAGCTAATCGCATCGTCGCTTTCTGTCTGTGTTGGCGTCAAGTAGTGAGAGACGTCACCCNCCCCNTTTTTTGCTTTAATGATCCCCACTTCATGGCGTATGTTGCCGTCAATCCAGTAGATGGTTCCGGTGTCGCAGGGTTGNCCNCCCCCNCCGGGATAGAATGCTGTCCGGTCAAGTATTAGGGCGCAAGCTTCGTGNTCGACGTGCGTGACCACACCATCAAATTCACGCAAGTAGCTGTCAGTGTGTGCTAGGAGCAAGGTCATGACAGATTGCACTTTACGACAAGATTTGTTTGCGTCGCCAACGCCTAGGGGTGCTGAAAGTGCCTCTCGATGTCACCTGCGGTTGGCACCGNCCGCAGCACTCACCCGGACTACGCCGACGCCGTCCTCGATGGTCATCGTAGTGTTATAGGGCGCCGAAAGCCGCTGCATCGTTTCGAGGATCTGCTGACCTACTTCGGGGCGCGCTGTGCCAGGGACTCCTCTGTGAGCGCCACGTTTCTCGTAACCTAGTTCCACTGGGTAGAGTCGAATCTCGGCCACCGTGCCACCCTCATATCGGCTTTCGGCGATGACGCTCTCATACCAGATTGAGTCGCCGAAGCTGCGCTCGAGAAAGCGCCGATTAAACTCGGAATTGGTCACTTCCTTTGGGTCGATGTTGTAGCGATCGTACAGGTCCTGTCCAACNGGCTCCTGTAGCTCGACCTGAAAGACGAAGTTAGCCAGGCTGTAGAAGATTGGTTTGCCTTTGTAGATCTCGAGGCCACGCAGTTGGTGCGGCCCGTGTCCGACGAACTGGTCGGCGCCTGCGTCGATAGCTTTGTGTGCCAGTTCCTCGAGGAAGTCGGGAGGCTGGTCACTCCAGTTGCCGGGATCGTGCGCGTGGATCGTNGCGATCACAAAATCTGAGTTGCGTTTTGCCTGCTTGATGGCCGCTAGAATCTCTCCCAGGTCGATTTCNTTGAGGTCATGCTCATAGCCGCGATGGTCCGCGACACGAAAGTTNGTGCCGAACGAAGACAATTCGGTTACTGGTTCCTCGTCTGATTCTCCTCCGGCCTCTGTTTCCCCTCTGCGGTACGCCGCTATCGAATCGCGAATGCCAACGAGCACGTCCATTTCTTCTTGGGTTATTAAGGTGTGACGCGTTGTGCGCACAGGGCTCAGGCCGGGTCGTCCCGGAGCTTCACCTAGCGGATTCATGGCGCGCGAGAGCGGCGTAAAGCTCGATGCCATCGACACCACCGCCACCCGCCCTTTTGGTGTCTCGAAATAGCGGCCGGCGCGGGCTAATGCCAACGTTTCACCCGCTCCAGCGTGCACGATACCGGCCTCGTCGAGAATCTTGGTGGTCGATCGCATGCCTTCTACACCCCAATCGGTGGTGTGGTTGTTGGCACGCGCCATCATGTCGAACCCCATGGTTTTGAGGTCATCNGCGACCGCGGGTGGCCCAATGAGCCAAGCGCCACCGTGCTCCGCTGCCTGGTAGCCATCGAAGTCTTGCAAATCAATGGCNGAGGTTTCGAANTTACCGAAAGTGACATCGGGTCTCTGNAGNATCTCGACAANCTCAGTNAGNTCGNNATTNATNCCCTGTGAGATNGGCCGNGCGATGATTACGTCGCCAACAGCGGTCACNGTNAAGCCTTCGGCNACAGTCATCTNCAATTCNCGCTNTGGATCTGGATCCGCNGGGAGTTGGGCGNCCANNGGAGCGGTGGTCGTAATCACNCNCGCTAGCAGGATGACGGCACACAAAAGGATGTGGTGGCNCCTTAAACGGGTGGTGGGNTGATTATCGTTACGCATGAGATTCCTCNTTGCCGGCCGGNCGAGAGGGNTTGGGCCANATGATCGGATTCGANNGATTCTAGTCAAGATCGACAGACGTGGCCACTTCNTTCTGGCATCAGGGNTCGTTACCNTGNGTCGAGCCGTTGTTGTGCGTGGAGGTTCTTTTTTTGCGAGTTGCCATGACCCTTTCAACCAACCATGGCCCACGACCGGGTTCACTGAATGGGCAAACCTCGATGCAAATAGCACAGCCGTCTGTTTTTACAAAATAGGGAATGCACTTATCGAAGTCGACNTACCATTTCTTTTCACCGCGCACGAGCTGTTTTTCGGGNGAAATTGCATCCGCAGGGCAATCGATTAAACAACGTTGGCAATGGAGGCAGACATCATCGACGCCGATGTCGACTGGATCGTCCGTGGTAAGTGGCAGATTGGTGGCCACTGAGCACAACCGAAAATTGGAGCCAAATTCCTCGCTGATCATTGAGCCATGTTTGCCAAGTTGCCCGAGGCCAGCCTTAATAGCGAGTGGAATCTGGAGGATGTCGGTACTGTTTGGGTTGCCATAGGCATAGGCTGGCCAGCCCATGGCGCGGATTTCTTCAGCGAGTTTGATTGCAATGCGTGAGACTTCGCGGTACACGCGCATCACTTCNATGCCGGCGCGCGCATGTGGAACGTGGAGCATCTCTTCACGNTTCATCGGCACGCCTATGCAGATAGCGTACCGATAAGGAATTTCACGGCCCTCGTAGATTGCCTCATCTGAGATCTCGGTGATGCCGACCAGCTTGGCACCGAAGTCTTGAGCTTTGGTTTTGATCCGCTTGGCCATGGCGCGGGGGTCATCGACCTCAACCCGATGTGCNGAGACCGGGCCATTCTGCCGTCGAAGCTGCCAGATATTGGCGAGGATATGACGGACTGTCCCCCAGACCGCGATGCGGCTGAAGAACTCGTCGAGTGCTGTCCACGCGGCGTCTTCTGAGGGGTCGTGAAAGATATGCCGGGCGCGGGTCTTTTCCTTTCTACCCAGGCCATTGATCTCGTTACCGGGTGTCGGTGGCGATTCGTAGCCAAAGGCGTAGGTAGGGGCAGGTGGATCGTTTACTTTCATGAGATTGTCCGGTCTCCGCGAGCTGTTGTCACAATGCAATTGGCGACCTTAGCTTCATCCACGACTCAAAGCTCCTTATCGACCAAGAAGANCTCTTTTCTGGCCTGTTTTGCAGCGTAGAGACGGCGTGTTCGGGCACCAATGGTGAAATACCAGAGCATCATGCTTGCGATACGGAGAAGCAGCCGNCCGTCTCGCTGTAACCGCTGGAACAGCGAATTTTNGGCCACGAACTGCTTGTCGATTGTGCGTACGGTGCGCATGGANTANCTAGACCCCGAGAGTGGCCGTTACCAGCATTGGTNGGTGACGGCATGCTGTGGATGGAGAGTTGGTCTATGTACTACAAACGGGTNAAAATATTTGGTGATGTGGAGTGCTTAAGGTACCGAAAAACGNACCCAAATGAACACGCCTCCAGAATGTGCGAGGCATGAAGAATTATTGAANAAGGTAAAGCTCTTTTTGCGGTGGACTAAGATACTCAACCCCATTCGCAGTGGCGATCACTGGCTCATGATCCCACCAAAGCAGGTATTGATCTTGGCCTTCGCCGGCAGGTGACGGCATATAGAAAAAATACTCCAAAACGAAGTGATAATTGGCTGGGAGTGGGATGTCTTTGGTCCAATCTGGACCATAAGAGCCAATCCGGGGGCCAAGATAATTCTCGTTCGGNCTGTTACGCGCACCTTTCATCATGCCGTGGGCGTCAACACTGAGGTGTGTTTTGCTGGGATCAAAGCCTTCAGAGTAAGCAACGAAATCGTTCTTTGGGATAAACATATGTAATTGGGGATCCCTGACAATGATCCCTTCTTCTTCAAATTTCCGCGTGTACTCCCCGATTATTTCTCGAGGGGTAAGTCCCGCCCTGATGGTATCTACCAGGATCCTATCGACGGTCAGATACTTTTCCCAAAGCTTTTGGATTTCTGGAGGAGGCTCAGTCTCACCTTCACGAAGCACATAGGCGTAGATCCCCGTTTCAGGTGATGCAACGATGTCGCCTTCCTGGACCACACTGTTTCCCCAACCTTCGCTCCGGCCTCTTTGCGACAACCCCTTGCTCATCCGGCGGAAAACAGTTTCCCGATTTGAGGTTGCCCCGGGAACGATTTCAGCAAAAGTGTTCTTTACGCGTTCAACACTTTCTGCACTCATTGTTTTTAGTAGCTGAATTTCGCTGGGCACTTTTCTTAGGATGTAGTCCATCATCACGTATTCAGATGAGACCAGCCTGCTGGCATATTTATCACCGATCTCTTCAGCTAATAGCCGGTAGTCTGTATACGACAAACCGTCTCTGGCCCCCCCAAAATCGGTGTAAGTTTCCCACTCCCCCAAATCCTCCTTGTAATTTAGGGCAATGCGTTGAGGGTCACGCTCGGCAACAAATTCTCTGAGACCCTTGAAGCGGAAATCATATTCAATCATCGGACCAGCGAGAGGTTCCCGTACGAAAATTGGGGCGCCGATGATGTCGTAGGCTCCGAGTTCTTCAATCGGATCCCTATAAGCAGCGCCCCCACCTCGTGCACGCTGTCTAGCACCCCAGCGCCGCCCCAGAATCGCGCGTTCGATTTTGTCGCCACCCCGGTCCGTGAAGACGAAAACACCGGAGGTACTGCCCAGTTCTTCCGCCCCAAAGGTGTCAGGGATTGCTAGTCGCATCACATGGATCCACATGTCTATACCGCGCTCCCGCATGATTTGCGGTAGGACGAGATTAAATTTGTCCCGACGGATCTGATTGTTCTCTTCTAGGTACCGTGTGGTTCGACGGTCTTCTTCCTGTGCCTCTGCTGATTGAGCCTGAGGGGATAGGACTAAAACTAGAGAGAGGCAGAGGAAAACCAGAGAGGTTGAGTGTGAACCCACTAAAAGCCCCTGAGTATTTCGCATACTTGTCCACCTATTAGCTTGCCAGCAACAGGAGCGGGAACTTCAATAGCCCCACTGTGCGCGGTTACAAGAAATTAATGAATGAGATAAAGCTCCGTTTGCAACGGTACTAACAACTCGACCCCACTCTCAGTGGCAATCGCTTGTTCATGATCCCACCAGAGTAAATATTGGTCCTGGTCTTCTCCGGCAGGCGAGGGCATATAGAAAAAATACTCTAAAACGAAGTGATGATTAGGCTGGAGTGGTATATCAAAAGTCCAATCTGGACCATAAGAACCCATCCTAGGGCCCAAATAAATGTCGAACTTCCTTGCGCGCGATCCTTTTCCCTTGCCATGGAGGTCGACACTTATAAGGGTTTTGTCGGGATCAAAACCCTGTGAATAAAACGGAAAATTGTTCTTTGGTTGAACCATATGCATTTGGGGGTCAACGACAATAATCCCTTCTTCATCGAACCTTCGCGTGTAGTCTTGGATGATCTGTCGAGGGGTAACTCCTGACTTGATC
>PBHT01000032.1 GCA_002720285.1 Acidobacteriota bacterium
AAGTGGTCGTAACGGGGGCGCCTCGAAAGCGTCTTGTCGGGTAACCGGCACGTGGGTTCGAATCCCACCCTCTCCGCCACTCTTTCTTTCCATCGTTTTTCATGCACTTAAGCGGTGGATTACCTATCGTAAATCAATCGTCTGGGCTTCCACCTATCACCGTTCTACCGAATCCGCTTAAGTTACCTAAGGACCAGGAGCGTAAGTTCTCAATGGTCGTTCGAAAGAGACCTCTCGGGTTCACAGGGCGACCCGAGACCGCGCTTTAGGTTTTGGATAGGAATTCGATTGCAGCCCATTCCTTGGCACTTACCGGCATGACGGAGAGCCTCGAGATTCGCACGAGAGGAAAAGCTGCAAACTTGTGGTCCGCTTTGATCTCAGCCAGTGTCACCGGGCGGCGCAGCTTTCGACTCGGAACGATATCGACCGTATGGCGCTTACCGGAAGTGTCCGACGGATCGAGGTAGGCGTTACCGATGGCACGTGCGATTCCGACAACTGATTTCTGGTTTCCCGTATGGTAATAGAAGATTCAATCGCCTTTTTTCACTGAGCGGAGGTGCTTTTGGGCCAGGGGATTCCTTACTCCAGTCCAAGAGGTCTGGCCATCTTTGACAAATTCTTCAAAGCTATAACTTGTCGGTTCTTCCTTAAACAGCCAATACATGGTTACTCCAAGCGGACCGTGAATATTAAGCGTCGTGATGTGATTGGCGGAGAGAGTGGGATTCGAACCCACGGTAGAGTTTCCCCTACACACGCTTTCCAAGCGTGCTCCTTCAACCACTCGGACATCTCTCCAGGTAAGTCGCGGGCGCTGAGTGTATCATGCTGTTCGCGGCCGTTAGGTCGGCCTGCTTGCTTGGTGATCAGACGCAAGCTACACTGAACCTCATTCGGGACAGACGGCGTGGTGCCGCGCGTACGTCTGGTTCGCCGTGACTTATGCCCTACCAAGTTATTGCTCGGAAGTGGCGTCCCAAGAAATTTGATGATGTGGTGGGACAGCGCGGTGTCACCCAGACACTGCGGAATGCAATCGAGAGCGAGCGCATCGCCCAGGCTTTCATCTTTGCGGGACCTCGGGGCGTTGGGAAAACGACAACGGCCAGGATTCTGGCCCGCGCCTTGAACTGCGTAAAGGGTCCCACCCCTGACCCGTGTGGCAAATGCGAACCCTGCCTTGAGATTGCTGAGGGGCGGGATCTTGATGTCCATGAGCTTGATGGTGCGACACACACGGGGATAGATAACGTTCGTGAAGTCATTATCGAGGGCCTGGCGATGATGCCGGCGCGTGACCGCTACAAGGTCTTCTTGATTGACGAATTTCACCAACTGTCGAAGTCCTCTTTTAACGCGCTTTTGAAATCGATCGAAGAGCCCCCACCGTACGTTGTGTTCATGATGGCAACGACTGAACTCGAAAAGGTCCCGGACACGGTCTTGTCCCGGTCACAGGTGTTTGAGTTTAGGAGCATTGGAGTTTCCAAAATCGCTGACCAACTTCGTCGGATCGCCAAGGTTGAGAAGATCGACATCGATGCCAGCGCCTTGGCGCTGTTAGCACGCTCGGGGGAAGGGAGTATGCGCGACGCCCAGACCGCACTCGATCAAGTTCTTGCCTTCGGTGGTGAGCACATCACAGCGGAAGATGTCTCTACTGTCCTTGGCCTTGTGGGGCGAGACCTTGTGCTCGACACCATCGAGGCGGTCGCGGATGAGCGAGCAGCGGATCTGTTTCAACTTTCCGGCCAATTTGTCGAGGCAGGTTACGACCTTCGGCAGGTGTGTCGAGAACTGTCACGGGTGTGTCGCGATCTACTGGTCCTGGCGATTGACGTGTCCCGTTTTGAAGACCCTGAAATTGCACCCGAGGGCGACCGTGACCGGTTGCGGGCGTTGGTACAGCGTTTCTCTCGGGAGGACCTCATGCGGGCGTTCGACGTGCTCAGTCGGGCCGAGGCGGATCTACGCCGATCCTCTCAGCCTCGGTATCACCTTGAAATGGCGCTGCTTCGCTGGATCCATTTACGTCACTTGGTGCCACTTGCTGAAGTGATTGAGGGACTTAAAAGCGACACACCGATTAAGCGAACTGGCGACTCGGACACGCCCCCCCGAGCTCCTCTTAGCGGAGGATCAGCACCGGCGATGCGTTCTCGCCCAAGTGCGAAGAGTCAGGTGAAGGAGGTTCCTCACCAGGTGGCACAAGCCAAGACCAAGCCTGGTAAGGCCGAATCACCACCGACCGGTCGAGCGGCGGACACCCTCTCGAATGGAGGTGAGAAGGACTTGAAAAGTGCGTGCATGGCGAAGCTCCAGCGTACTAGAAAAGTTCTTTACGGCACTGTTATAGCTCAGGCGCGACGCATCGTTTTTGACGGTGATCGGATCACATTCACATTCGGGACGAACCAGAAGACACTTCAGGACCAACTTAAGGACCAGTGTTCATGGGTGGAGAAGACGGCATCCGAGATCGCTGGTAAGAAGATGAGGGTGGTAGTTGAGCAGGAAAACGTTGATGAGCTAGTTTCGACGTCACCGTTGGTAGCCAACGAGTCTCGGAAAGCCGAGGTGATGGACGACCCTACTGTGCAAGCGATGCTGGATGTACTTCCTGGTGAGATTCGGGACATTGAGAAAGCCTGAACGTGGTCTTGCCGTTGTGTTATTGAGACAGGCACATTAGATGGATGCAATGAACATTCGGGAGATGGTGAAGCAGGCTCAGCAGATGCAAGAGCGTCTGCAGAAGCAGATGGCGGAGACGCGGGTCGAGGCAAACGCTGGTGGTGGCATGGTCACGGTTGTGATGAATGGGTCAAAACAGATTGTATCTGTGAAGATCGATCCAGAAATTGTCTCGAGAAATGACGTTGAAATGCTGCAGGACCTTATTGTAGCTGCCATTAACGATGCCCATCGTAAGGCAGACGCCAAACTGGCCGGTCAAATGGGTAGCCTCAAGATTCCTGGGTTGACTGGATGACCGAGCTTGACTCACTCGCGAAGTTGATGGTGCAGTTGCAGCGTCTACCTGGTATCGGTGCCAAGAGTGCGCAACGACTGGCGTTTCACTTCCTCAAGAACCCTCGCAGTCAGGTGGAGGAGCTTTGCGAAGCGCTTCGTGAGGTTAAGGACCGAATTACGTATTGCTCGGTGTGCAGCAACATTACCGATGTGGATCCCTGCTACTACTGCACGCACCCAAGCCGCGATCAATGCCTCATTTGTGTTGTTGAAGAGCCCCACAATGTCACTGCGGTCGAAAGGAGTGGTGACTTTAAAGGGGTGTACCACGTACTGCTAGGTGCATTGTCGCCACTGCAGGGTGTTGGCCCGGACGACCTGAAAATTAAGGAGTTATTAACTCGAGTAAGCGATAGCAACGTTAATGAAGTAATTTTGGCCACCAATCCCAATGTAGAGGGGGAAGCCACGGCTATCTATCTTGCAAAGCTTCTCAAACCGCTCGATGTACGAATCACACGTATCGCCATGGGAGTGCCAGTGGGCAGTGACCTTGAGTACGCCGATGAAGTTACAATGCACAAGGCGATAGAGGGACGTCAAGAGTTGTAGGGTGTAGAGGTGCCGTGTACTCTCACCACCGTAACTGTTTGAGATTGCCCACCTAGAAAATCTTCTTCAGTACTTCCGCAGTCGCCGGTGCTGCCGCCGCCCAAGTTGGGCTGCTTAGTTGGTCGCGGAGCCGTTGAAGGCCGACCTCATCATCGACGTCGTACCACGGCTGGACCAATTCTACGGTTGTTCGCGCTTGCTCGGCCGCAGCGATGGTGTCGGACAGAGTCCACGGTGTACTCCATCTAATGTTTGAGAAAAGATCCGGAATGGACGCTGTGGCATCGTCGCGACTCAAGCCGACAAGATAGTACCCTCCGTCCTCAGCCGGGCCGAGCACCACGCATCTTGGTCTGTCGAGTCTGCGAAAGGCATCTTCCAGGATGCGACCTGGAAGTGATGGCAGATCTGAGCCGATGATGACGACTCGACGGAAGCCCTCTTTAAAGAGATCTTCGAATAGGGTGCGCTCGCGGGTCGCCAGGTCGTGGCCTCGTTGCAGTAATAACTCGTCGGGACTCAATTCCATTAAGTCGAAGTCACTGGCATTGCCCTCAGGTGTATACGCCAACCGTAGAGTGACGTCTGATAGGGACCGGCAAACACGCATCTGATCGGCGATGAAGGCGGTGTAGAGGTCCACCCGAGCCCTTTTGTCGGGGACCGCTTCGGCTAGACGCGTCTTAATTTTACTTGGGTGGGCGGGTGAGCGGGCCATGATTGCGACAACTGAGCCCTCAGAATTCGCTCCCCTTAAGGTGGGCTTTTCTGGCATTTGTGGAATCATACGTTGCAGGTATGCGGATGCCGCTTACATAATCTAGGATGATGTTTCCAGGCTTCTTACACCAGCCACTCGCCACCATTCTACTTGTCGGGGGTCTCCTGACGTGCTTTCTTGGATACCGTCTATTCCGTTTCGTGCTTGCTGGGTTCGGCCTGTTTTTTGGCGCGATTGGCGTAGTGTGGATGTCTGGTAGCACCGACTTGATGGTGTTGGTGGGAGCGGTGCTTGCGGGGGCATTAGTCGGCGGATTGCTCTTCTTCGCTGTCTATTACGTAGGCGTTGCAATTNTCGGGNCTGGATTGGGCGCGACCTTTGTCTACCTTCTGTGGNTTCAANNCGCTGACNNTCCCNATNNATNNNTGGTCATTCTNTTTGCCNTCATTGGGGCTTTTGCCGCTCTCTTGGTGCANCGCTACGTNCTAATCNNTGGCACTGCCTTTGGNGGNGCTTGGACNAGNCTTGTCGGCGGTCTAGCGTTGACNGGTCAGGAGGACGCTGTGATNGCGGTGAGCAACCTAGGTGCATGGTTGCGCTATCCGCTCGATGTTGCAGCTGCAAGGCATGAGGCATTACTAGGTGTTTGGCTAGTAGTTGGCCTGCTTGGCTTCGTTGTACAGCTGAGGAAGACTAGAAGGGCGCGTGACGGGCGCCGTAAATAACCGACGTGGGCACCCCCTTCGGATTGACCCGCCTAGCATGGTTTCGGTACCATTGGGTGTTCAACGGGGCNATGGGGTGNGANANGNACACGCTGTCGCTACGTAGGAATACNGGGGATCCTCAGTAGCTCAACGGCAGAGCATCCGGCTGTTAACCGGAGGGTTGTAGGTTCGAATCCTACCTGAGGAGCCAACTTTGGANCGGCCATTTCAATCGNAACCTCTCAACAGAGNGCCTNNCNGNNGCGGGAATAANNNTTTTNGGNCTTCAANTNNAACTTCCGATACNAGNGNAGAACCGTAGGCCNCNGGAAGNTAGTATAATGCTNGCGCTTGTAGCGTGATGTGGCAAAGTCGGTACATACCCTCCGTGCTGATTCTCGGCGCCTCTGTNTTGCTTGTCGGCGTTGCCATNAATGCGTGCTCNTTTGACGCTACAGCGAGTCCCGACCAGCCAATCGCGTTTTCTCATCGGNTNCATGTTGAAAACGAGATTGACTGCTCATATTGCCACGAATACTACGATCGATACGCCGTTGCTGGTATNCCGCGCGTGAGTGTNTGCGTTGACTGCCACGAGTTTATGGAGCCGGTTGAACCGAATCCAGACTTGGACCGNATTTTTGAGTTCGCCGACGCCGGACNAGAGATTCCTTGGGTGCGTTTGTACGAACTGCCNCNATATACCCACTTCAACCATAAGTGGCACATTCAAGCAGAGATTGAGTGCCAAACGTGCCACGGNGATATCGGCNCCAGTGANCGGGCNACACGCCACATGGTCTACGACATGGATTGGTGCCTTAGCTGCCATGAGTCCCAAGAGGCTTCGGTAGATTGTGTGACCTGCCANAAATGAAACGACGAGAATTTCTTAAGAGTTCGGTNGTNGCAGGGACGGCNGGTGTGCTGCTCGATGCGTGNGCGCCTNCGGGTTCTGAGCAAATCATCCCNCTCTTAATNCCCGAGGAACGATTTNTTCCTGGGGTGGAGGAGTTTCATGCGGCTACCTGTTTTGAGTGTCCGGGTGGNTGCGGGCTNCTCGCTCGGAAGATCGACGGCCGNCTTGTCAAGNTCGAGGGCAACCCGGCACATCCGATTTCGAANGGTGGAAGCTGTGCACGCGGGCAGGCATTGCCGCAAGCGATGTATCACCCCGATCGCCTGCAGTCACCTCTTGTCCGTGAAGGTGAGCGAGGCAAGGGGCGCTGGACCGAGATTTCATGGGACGATGCATTGGAACGNTTGGTCACNGAGTTGANNCCACTCCGAACGGAAAGTTCGGGACTGGCCTTTTTGACTGGGCAACTTCGTGGTCACCGGTGGGAGCTTGTAAGGCGGTTCCTAGCGGCGTTCGGCGGAGCGCATCATTGGTTGCATGAGCCATTCGGCGACGACTTGGTGCGACGCGCTAGTGAGTTGACTTTGGGAATTGAGGCTTTTCCGACTCACGATGTTGAACATGCGAATTACGTTCTGACATTTGGTGCGGCACTGGTAGAAGCGTCGCGATCACCAGTGCGCTTTGGGCGAGGTTTCGGCCACCTCCGTCGTGGTCGACCTGGTCAGCGAGGCAANCTGGTTGCAATTGGCCCACATCTATCCGTGACTGCNGCACACGCGGATGAGTGGCTGCCGGCGCGGCCTGGAACTGANGCANCCCTGGTGCTAGGTATTGCACATACGCTAATACGTGACGAACTCTACGATAAGGCATTTGTGGATGAGCGCACGGAGGGCTTTGANGCGTTCCGNGAACGCGTGTTGGAAGCATTCGCNCCGGAGACAGTCTCGGTAGCNACTGGTGTTCCTNCCGAGCAGATCGAGCGGATAGCCCGAGAGATGGCAGAGTACGGTCCGGCGATAGCGATTGCAGGCGATGCTGCTGTGACTGGCCCGAATGGCTTAGCGACAGCGGTGGCTGTTNCCCATCTCAACGCGCTGGTGGGCGCGTTTGGTCGCGAGGGCGGCATCCATTTTGATCCANNGCCACCGTTCGCGCCGTACCCTGTTCTTGACGAGCCGTTTGTGTTGAGAGAACCGACGCCGTTGGCCAATGTCCTTTCTGACCCGACGATTGACGTCAAAGCACTGTTGGTAGCTGGCACAAATCCGCTGTTTACGTTGCCTGCCGCGTCGGGAGTGTCNGACCTTTTCTCCAACATTCCGTTCATTGCTAGCTTCGGTTCATTTCCNGATGAAACGTCTCAGTGGGCTGACTTNCTACTGCCAGAATCAACAGTGTTCGAGCGATTCGATGATGATGTGCCGGCGCCAGGGGTCGGTANATCGATGGCTTCGCTGTCGGGACCTATGTTCGTGAGGCCACTCTACNACACGCGCGCAATGCCAGATGTGCTCCTACAGATTGGGCAGCNATTGGGCGACGACATGGCGGTCGCGCTGCCGTGGGAGTCTTATGAAGCGGCGCTTCAAGCCGCGTGGAGTGGGNTGCACGATNCTCAGCGTGGGTCAATTGTTGAGACTAGCGCNAACCGCTTTTGGCGGAGTGCGCTCGAATCGGGTGGGTGGTGGGATGACTCCACGCCNGCTCAGAGCCAATTCGCGACGACCAGCAACCGTTACCGATTTGATGTGGCACCCTTGCGGGCGGGAGTTGGTGCGGCGCCAGANACTTCGACCGAAAGACCGTTCCTATTNCATGTNTATCCGTCACTTGCTTTTGGTGATGGCCGNAGTGCGCACCTGCCGTTTCTCCAGGAACTTGCTGACCCGATGACTGACACGCGGTGGGGTTCGGTTGTNGAGGTGAGTGTGCCTGCGGCTGAGGAGTACGGAATTGCTAATGGCGAGCCGTTACTCGTTAGCTCGGCGCAAGGCGAACTTGTCGCTCGTGCGCGGGTCATGCCGGGACTTCGCCCTGAGGTCGTGGCTATGGCGGTCGGGCAAGGGCACACCAGCTACGGGCGGTACGCAACAGACCGAGGTGCGAATCCCTTGGCCCTGCTTCCGCCACCAGGTCNAGTCGANNGTTCAGGAGTAGCACTAGTGGGAACCGCCGTTAGTATCCGGAAGGCNCCGGAGGTTCTAGCAGCANTTCCGCGTGCGGCGCAATCGCTCAANGTGTAAGGAAGGAACCGAGATGGCAAAGTGGGGAATGGCGATTGACATTGATCGTTGCGATGGGTGCAACGCTTGNGTGGTGGCATGTCGAACCGAGAACAATGTTCCAACCGCCGGACCGGAGCAGGCTGAGAACGGACGAGCGATCGAATGGATCAGGGTCGAGCGTCACGTTGAGGGAGAATTTCCCAATGTTCGCGTCCGGTTNGTTCCNGTGATGTGTGTCCATTGCGACGAAGCGCCTTGTGTGAAAGTCTGTCCCGTTTCCGCGACTTACGAGACCCCGGATGGTTTAAATGCCCAGATTCACCCTCGCTGCATTGGTACGCGGGCTTGCGGACAGGCTTGTCCTTACACGGTTCGTTACTTCAACTGGGGTGAGCCGTCGTGGGAAGCGCCGCTTGAGCAAACGATCAATCCCGATGTGGCGGTGCGCTGGAAGGGCATTATGGAGAAGTGCACTTTTTGTGTTCAGCGCATCCGACGTACAAACGACCAAGCGAGGGATGAGGAACGCGAGATCCGTGATGGTGAGGTGCAGCCGGCATGTGCCCAGGCGTGTCCGGCCCAGGCGATTGTCTTTGGTGATCGNGAGGATCCTGAGAGNGCAGTGTCGAANCTGTCGGAGAGTCCTCGTGCNGAANGTCCTCTCGANGAGCTCGGCACCGGGCCTCGGGTGGTCTATTTGAAGGAAGGAGGCTGGGGTGACGGCGTCAGGCCGNGATCGAGCGATTGAGGATTCGCTTCTTCGCCCCGTTTTTGAGACCGGCCGAGGGGTCTGGATCACCNTAGGTCTCCTCGTTGCAGTCATCGCCTACGGTGGTTATCAGTGGTTGCTTCAATTACAAGACGGCATGGTGATCGCCGGTATGAATCAGCCTGTCTATTGGGGTCTCTACATCACCAATTATGTCTTCTTCATCGGTATCAGCCATGCNGGCACTTTGATTTCAGCNATTCTTCGTCTGACGGATGCAGAATGGCGCCGTCCGATCACTAGGGCGGCGGAGGCGATNACGGTCTTCGCGCTNCTGATGGGCTCGAGTAATGTGCTTTGGCATTTGGGTCGCCCTGAGCTCATCTANGTCCCGTTACTGTCTCCGCAACCGTTGTCACCNCTTATATGGGACGTGGCGTGTATTTCGGTGTANTTGTTGGGAAGCATTACCTACCTGTATCTGCCGCTCATACCCGACCTGGCGATTCTTCGTGACCGGAGCCCCAGACTCCGCTGGTTCTATCGCCTTTTNGCNCTTGGTTGGCAGGGAACAAGTCGGCAGCATCAGCTTCTCGAACGAGCAATCGGNGTTATGGCTGTGGCGATTATTCCGATTGCAGTCTCTGTTCACACCGTTGTGTCGTGGGTGTTTGCNATGAGTCTCGTGCCGATGTGGCACAGTGCNATCTTTGGTCCNTACTTTGTTGTTGGTGCGATTTTCTCNGGNATTGCCGCCCTTCTCATCGCGATGGCGATACTTCGTAAGACNTTCCACCTGGAGGCATTCTTCCGGCCGATCCACTTCAACAATCTTGGTCTGTTGATGTTGACGATGGCCTGTCTCTGGTTCTATTTTACGTTTGCAGAACACTTAACGGTCTGGTACGGCAACGAACCCGACGAGATTGCGGTGCTCAATGCTAGGCTGTATGGACCTTTTTCAACCGCGTTCTGGTCGATGATCACCTGCTGCTTCATAATTCCTCTCGGCATTCTCTCGTTTAGGCGAACTCGAACGGTGATCGGAACAGTTGTAGCGTCGTGCGCGGTGGTTATCGGTATGTGGCTTGAGCGCTACATCATTGTCATAAGTTCAGCCTCCTATCCACGTTCGGAAACGATGTGGGACGGGGGAGTGTATACACCCTCGCTTGTGGAAATTAGTTTGACGGCAGCAGAGTTTGCGGCTTTCGTGCTGCTATATATCGTCTTTGCGAAACTATTCCCACTTGTGTCAATTTGGGAGATTAAGGAAGGCGATGAGCGTGACATTGACGCCGTTACAGACATACTTGAGCTTGAGTCTCCAGGTGGTCGTGCGAAAGCCTGATTAATCCCTGTGTTATCATCCCTAATCTTTGATGGCCGGGTGCCTAATACTTAGGAGCGTGGGGGCAAAGACAGTGAAGCGTAAGTTATTGTTGATTGTGTTAGCTGCGTTTGTCGGGACGGCGTCGCTAGTGGTGGCGGCGGTTCAGGATGGCTGGGATGTTCCTGAGGATGCGAAGGTGGTTGAGAGCCCCTTTGCAGCCGATGATGAGGTTATTGCAGAAGGCGCAACGCTCTATCAGCGGAACTGCCGTATGTGTCACGGCGAATCTGGTAAGGGTGACGGACCAGCAACTGCCCGGATCAAGCCGGCCCCGCCGGACATTACTACTGCCGAGGCTCAGGATCGGATGAGCGATGGCGAAATGTTTTATAAGATCACAGTCGGTAAGCGTCCCATGCGCGAGTTTGAAAGCAAGCTGAGCGAAGACGAGCGCTGGAACGTGGTGCATTTTTTGCGCACCTTACGGGCTGGATAGTGTGTTTACGTCGGTCGTCGGTGGCCGAGGCGGGACAAGGGGGTCCCGCCTGAGTTTTGTACGGCCCTTCTCTTTGGCACCGGCGGTATAATTCCCACCCCACCTTGGGGTATTCAGTTAACGTTCTTTAGTTGGCCGAAGTATGGCTGCGACGATACGTTATGGGCTTAGGCATGGTCCTTCGGCCGGCCCGAGGTTTTAGAGGAGGTTTGCTATGTCCCGTCGGGGCACAATTGGGCGAAGAGGCTTTCTCCGGGCGGCGCCAGCCGCGTTAGCGTCAGGTTTACTGGCGCGATCGGCGGTTGGTCAGAGTGAGGTCGAGCCAATTCCGCCATCGTCGATTGATGGAGCCGAAGCACTGTCCGGCTTGGAATTCACACCGTCCGAAAGGACAATGATGCAAGAGGGGTTGGAGAGGAACCGCCAGCGTTTTCAAGCCCTGCGGGAATTTGATATCCCTCACGACATTGAGCCAGCGGTAACTTTTCGTCCGAAATTGCTTGGTCGTACACCGTCCGGTTCAGCTACCCCAAATGCACCGCTATCCTTACCGACGCCGGCGGCCGTCAGTGTTAGTGACTCCGTTGAGGACCTGGCGTTCGAGTCCGTCTGGACCTTGGCCGATTTACTGAAGCGCCGGATAGTGTCGTCGACGGCGCTGACGAGGATGTACCTGGACCGTCTCAAGCGCCACGGAGACACGTTGAAATGTGTCGTCACTCTTACCGAGACGTTAGCACTGCAGCAGGCCCAGCAAGCGGATATGGAAATCTTACAAGGGCGTTATCGTGGCCCGTTACACGGTGTGCCGTGGGGTGCGAAGGACTTGTTAGCTACCAAGGGCATCCGGACGACTTGGGGCGCGAAGCCATATGAGGACCAGGTCATTGACCTTGATGCAACGGTAGTAGAACGGCTCCGCGATGCGGGCTCCGTTTTAGTGGCTAAGTTATCGATGGGCGCCCTCGCCCAGGGTGGTGTTTGGTTCGGGGGTTCGACCAGAAATCCGTGGAACCTTGAGCGGAGTTCGTCTGGTTCGTCGGCTGGACCCGGTGCTGCAACAGCCGCCGGGTTGGTCGGCTTTTCGATTGGCACCGAGACGCGAGGCTCGATCATCTCACCTTCGGCCGCGTGTGGTGTCACCGGCCTCCGCCCGACGTATGGCCGTGTCAGCCGGTACGGTGCAATGGCGCTCAGTTGGACGATGGATAAGATTGGTCCCATGTGTCGGTCAGCTGAGGACTGCGCTCTTGTGTTTAACGCGATCTATGGACCGGATGGACGCGATGAAACCGTTGTCGACGCAGGATTCGAATGGGAATCCGATCTCTCGTTCGCTGGTTTACGCATTGGATATCTCCGTGAGGAGTTTGAGGTGCCATCCGATAACCTCTCGGACGAGCAGCGCGCGCAATGGGATGCTCAGCGGGTGTCGTTAGCAGCGGCGCTGGAGGCACTGCGAGGAGTCGGCGCGGATCTCGAGCCGATTCAGTTACCAGATTTTCCAAGCGATTCGATCGGATTTGTGTTGACGGCTGAGGCCGCAGCGTCATTTGATGATTTGACGCGCAGTCGTGGGATTGATCAACTCACCTCACAGAGTTCGCGATCTTGGCCGAACACTTTTCGTACGTCCCGATTCATTCCTGCGGTCGAGTATATCCGAGCACAGCGAGCACGGACGCTACTGATGGAGAAGATGGAAGAACTGATGGCTGACTACGACCTGTTTGTCTCACCATCACGTAGCGCGAGTCTTGGCATTACGAACCTGACTGGCCATCCAGCGATTGCTGTTAAGGCCGGGTTTGCTGAGGGGATGCCTGTGTCGCTAATGTTCACTGGGCGGCTATATGATGAGGCAACGATTCTGCGTGCCGCCTCGGCTTTTGAGCGTGCTACTCCCTGGCATGCGCAGCACCCGACGGTCTGACAAAAAATAGGCGAAATGATGAGGTTAATGAACCGGGGCCTGGTGGGCCAATCTGAAAGGACACCTATGCGTATTATGAAACTGGCAATTATCAGTCTCAGTGTCTGTTTTCTAGTTCTCGAAGCGTCAGCCTTTCAGGCCGGCAAGCAAGTCATCACGCGAGACACATCGTCTAATGCGCCGTTCAGCCCAGCCGTTGCAGCTGGTGATTTCATCTATCTGTCGGGCACGTTAGCACGCGGTGAGGGCATTCGCGAACAGACGCGCGGTGTTCTGTCCAACCTTGGCGAAGTGCTTGAACTTGCTGGTGCCGACTACACTCGCGTGGCGGCCGTGACAGTGTATCTTCGCAACACGAGCGATTTTCAGGGAATGAATGAGATTTTTCGAGAGTACTTTCCGTCTGAACCACCTACGCGCACAACGGTCCAGACTGACCTGGTTCGTGAAGACGCATTGGTTGAGATGTCGATGATTGCTATTCGTCCGGGTGCGGAGCGAACGGTGCTTCAACCGGAGGGGTGGCCTACCGGCACGGCCCCATACAGCTACGGTATCAAGTCGGGTGATACAGTCTTCCTCGCCGGTATCCTAGGGCGGGACTACAGTAGTGCTAACTCGAGTGTCGGTAGTGACATTCAGGCGGAAACGCGCGCTATCTTTGAGAACGCTAGGCAGATTCTAGCCGCTGCCGGTATGTCTCTAAACGATGTCGTTGCATCGCGTGTCTACATCACCGACACGACCTTGTTCCGCGACATGAATACTTCCTACAGTGCGCACTTCCCCGAAATTCCACCGGCACGTGCGACTGTACGGGCCAATCTCATGGGCGATCAATATCACTTGGAGATCACATTGATCGCTGTCGCCGGGGCGAAGACACGGATTACTCGACCTAACGCGGACGGCACACCTGGTCGTGAGAGTCCCGTGCTGAGCCACGCCGTGCGGGTGGGGAACCGACTCTACCTGTCAGGCATGCTTGGAGTAAGCGATGAGACGCGCACTGATACAGAAGCACAGGCGCGGCAGACGCTGGCCACGATCGGACGGACGCTTGATGCCGCNGGATTCGGTATTGATGATCTGGTTGATGGTGTTGTTTACCTCACGGACATGAGCGAGTGGGGAGNGATGAACGTNGCTTATCGAGAGGCGATCACCGGTAATTTTCCTGCTCGTGCNGCAGTGGGCACAGGGCTTATGAGTGGTGATGGTCGCGTTGANATCATGTTCACGGCNGTTAGATAGGTTNCGAGACATATGGTCGTTACGGTCCAGCATCGGCTTGAGACCTCTGGACAGGGAGACGCGCACGACCTTACACCTGTATTGACGNCGGCCTTGGTCGATGCCGGCTTAGTGGAGGGCATTGCCACGGTGGCTGTNGTGGGTTCGACTGCGGCNATCACAACGCTAGANTTCGAACCTGGTGTCATNCGCGATCTTNGCGAGNTCTGCGAGCGGTTNGCACCGCGAGCGGGGNATTACGCGCACCATCTCCGTTGGGGGGANGATAACGGGTCTAGNCANGTCCGTGCCGCCCTGTTCGGACCATCGGTAACCATTCCGTTTACCGATCGGTCATTGACGCTCGGNACCTGGCAGCAGGTGACNCTCGTGGANTTTGACACTGGGCCNCGCCAGCGCGAGGTTGTTATCCAGNTGATGGGAGACTGAGTCCTGGGGTNGGAGTAGCTNTTCATGTNCGANACATCACGCGAGGTTGAGGTAACNCGAGTTCGGGCTGNCGTTCGNGATGNTCTCCGCGACCACGCNGCGACTGAAGAGCCNATGGANGTCAGAATCCATGGTGAGCCNTTCGCCGTAATTATGCGNACCCCAGGGCGTGATCACGACCTTGCGGCGGGATTTCTCCTTTCAGAACAGGTCGTGCGAGGGCCGGACGAGATCGGTCTGATTCGTCACTGCACGGCTCCTGAAACTCCCGAACTGAAGAATGTCGTGGACGTTACNTTACAAGGGAAGCCTGCTGTGGAACGGATCCGGGAACGTCGACAAGTAGTGACTAGCTCGTCNTGCGGTCTCTGCGGTCGTGTCACCTTGGACTCATTGCATGCCCAGGTNCCTAGCCTTGACGATACNTGGGAGGTCGCCGGCGCCTCGGTTNTNGCTTGGNCNCGGCGGCTTCGCGAGNCNCAGGANGCNTTTGAGANGACGGGTGGAATGCATGCCGCCGGGCTTTTCGACGCGNCGGACNCATTGGTTGATGTTGCNGAGGACGTGGGTCGTCACAATGCCGTCGANAAANTCGTTGGNCGAATGNTNCTAGCTNGAGCGATTACCGCTCTCGTCCTGCGGTCTGGCCGTAAGNGGGCGGGCGTCGTTTGAGATTGTTCAGAAGGCGCTGCTGGCTCGCATTCCGCTTGTGGCGGCCGTGTCAGCTCCATCCACNCTCGCGATCGAGCTGGCCGAAGAGTCTGGTGTCACACTTCTTGGCTTCGTTCGTGATGGTGGCTACAACATCTATTCACATCCTAGACGAGTTGTTTNAGTCTAAGGGCCGTGATNANTGTTCAAGNGGTAATNCGATGCTCTTTTNTTGTAGNTTAAACTCGGGACGTGCCCCAGTAGCTATCTGTCTGGTTTACTAGAGTAGGTAAGCAATGAAGAACACCGTGGACAAGTNGGACGATTTCGCCAACTCCGGTTGGATGNGTCAGTGGCGGCCACCACTCTTACTTTTGGCNTTCATGGNAACGCTGAACTCGTTCGGCNCCNTTNCTCAGGTGGAAGCTGGGGNAATAGTCCAGGAAGACGAATCTCGGGGGGAGGNTGCAGTCAGGNTCTGGGAGGAACCACTCACATTACCGACCTACCGCGTCGACCCGCCCGATCACAATCCAATGTTCTTTCGCAACGAGGTCTACCAGGGTGCCAAGAAGAAGGTCTACCCCTACCCGTTACAAGACAAAGTGACCAGAATTCTTGAGACCAAGACCTATACGGCCGTGCATCTAGAAAANGAGTACGTTGCACTCACTGTCCTGCCAGAACTGGGTGGNCGGTTGTTTACNGCNACCGACAAGACTAACAATTANNATTTTTTCTACCGGCAGANCGTCGTTAAGCCAGCGCTCATCGGTATGTTAGGTGCTTGGATTTCTGGAGGCATCGAGTGGTGCGTCTTTCACCATCATCGCAACACAACCTTCATGCCAGTCGACTACACGCTTGAGGTACACGCCGACGGGAGCAAGACTGTCTGGGTCGGCGAAACTGAGCGGCGGCACAGAATGCGCTGGATTATCGGTCTGACTCTATACCCAGGCCGGTCATACATCGAGGCGACGGTGAAACTATTCAACAGGACCGCACAGGCCCATTCGATCCTCTACTGGGCTAACGTAGCGGTGCACGCCANCGANGACTACGAGGTATTGTTTCCACCGAGTGTGCAGGTCGCAACCTATCACTCAAAGAACGAGTTTATCCANTGGCCGGTCGGGCAAGGTGCTTATCAAGGGATCGATTACGAGGGTGTCGACCTGAGCCGTTGGCCAAACCATCCNGAACCGACCTCGTTTTTTGCTTGGAATNTGGCCGAAGATTTCTCAGGTGGNTACGATCACGGTAAAGCCGCAGGCGTTGTACACGTTGGCAACCACCACATNNTGGCTGGGACAAAACTCTGGGAATGGGGTCCAGGNCCTCGCGGGCGGCTTTGGGATCAAATTCTGACTGATGAAGACGGACCGTATGCTGAACTGATGGTTGGTGGCCTTTCGGATAACCAACCTGATTACAGNTGGATTAAGCCCCATGAGGTGAAGACCTTCACGCACCANTGGTATCCAGTGCAGGAAATCGGTGGTTTCACGAAGGCAAATCTTGAGGCNGCGGTAAACCTTGAGGTCTCCTCGGAGTCNGTGCAACTNGGGNTTAACTCCACCACCCACGTNAAGGATGCTCGGGTTTCGCTGGTNGCCAAGACCAGAACGCTGCTTNATAGCCGGNTAGTTATTGGGCCTGGCGTTCCCTTTACNGCGACCGTTGACCTGCCAACNGGCGTGAAGGCCACTGACGTGGAAGNGACGCTTTTTGATGCAGAGGACCGTGTCCTGATCAGCGATCGTCCGAGNCAGGCTGTTNCGCTTCCGGAACTTCCCGANCCCGTTGAGCCGCCGGTCGCGCCTGAGGANATTGCNACTGTAGACGAGTTATACCTTACGGGTCTCCGACTTCAGCAGGGGCACAGCCCAGTTATACCGCCTGAGCCTTACTACGAAGAAGCACTTCGNCGTGACCCAAACGACGTGCGGGTAAACACNATNGTCGGTACGAATCTGAACAAGCGAGGACTCTTTCAAGANGCTGAACGCTATCTGCGAACGGCACTGAAACGGTTAACGAGTGGNTATGTCAGGCTGGGTGATACTGANGCAGAGTATCAACTTGGCTTGGCACTTCGTGGACAGGGGCGGTTCGGTGAGGCTTACGAGCAATTCTATCGAGCCTCTTGGGATGCAGCATTTCACTCGGNGGCCTTCTATCANTTAGCTGAGCTTTCGATGCGTGAGGGAGNATGGGGCCGCGCGTTGAACGAAATCAAGCAGTCGCTATCCACGAACACAAACGACACTAAATCNCTTGGAATAGAGGCTGTCNTTCTCCGNAAGCTCGGCCGTATAGATGAGGCGCTCGTGGCAACGTCTCGTGCGCTAGCNATNGACCCGATGGACACNCTCGCNCTTAATGAGCGCCTTCTGACACTTCGNNNAGCCAANNCTAACGTTGANGCGGNTNCTGCTCTCGATGCACTTACACGNACGTTACGTGATGATGCTCAGACGTATCTGGAGCTCGCTACTGACTACGGNAACGTCANGCTTTGGGGAGAAGCGATTAAGGTGCTGGAGCGTCTTGTGGAGCGCGAGGTGATTTTTGCTAGTTCTTATCCGATGGTGCATTACTATCTCGGCTATTTCCATGGCCAGTCTGATAATAAGGCTGAGGCCGTTACCAGTTACCAGCGGGCCGCCGGAATGCCGGCCGAATACGGTTTTCCGTTCAGACTGGAAAGTATTGAGATATTGGAGGCCGCGCTCAACGCACATCCTGACGACCATAGGGCCCATTATTATCTAGGCAACCTGCTCTACGAGATCCAACCCGAGCTGGCGATCAGTCACTGGGAGAAGTCGCGCGATCTCTTCAACGGTTTTTCAACTTCTTACCGGAACCTCGGGTGGGCCTATTATCGAACGCGGGGCAATCTTACAGCGGCAATCGAGAGTTACGAGCGAGCAGTCGCGCTTGACCGAAATGACACGCGGCTCTACGTTGAACTCGACGAACTGTATCAGGCCGCAAACGTGCCAATCGATACGCGCCTCCACATGGTTTCGGTCAATCATGAGGTCCTTGAGCGGCGAAGCGATAGTCTCCTTCGGGCGCTCATGGTGCAGGTGTTGGCAGGTGACTACGGAACAGTCATTAGGACTCTTGAAGCAAACCAGTTCTTTGTGGCCGAAGGCGGTGGGCGCGTGCACGGCGTGTTTGTGGATGCGCATCTCTTACGCGGGTTAACCCGGTTAAAGGGCGGGCAGGCTCGTGAGGCGTTGGCTGACTTTGAGCGGGCCTCTGAGTACCCCGAGAATTTATCAGTCGCGAGGCCTAGGAACGACCGACGTGCTTCTCAGGTGGCCTATTACACTGCTCTTGCGCATCACGCGTTGGGGGAGACTGAGCGAGCTTCCGAGTATTTCCGGCGCGCAGCGGATCAACCTGGCACCGAGCGCTGGCCAGACACGTGGACCTATCAGGCTCTTTCGCTTGAGAGATTGGGTTACGCTGACGAGGCTCGGGAAAAGCTTGAGGCGGTGGTCAATGCGGCCGAGATTCAGCTCGCAGAAACCAGAGATGATGTAGATTTTTTCGCCAAGTTCGGGAGTCGCGCTTCCGAGGCCACTCTTCGTGCGAGGGCTCTTTCGATGCTTGGATTCGCACAGCAAGCGCTCGGTAGGACGGAGGAGGCCAGAACGAGCTTTGGGCGCGCAGTTGAACTCGACGTGTCGCAATTGTGGGCGCAGTACTATCTCATCTCGCTTCCCTAAACCGATACTGGCACGTACTACTCTTAGCAGGTCACGTTTTGCGTACAGGTAACCCCCGACGCATGATTGTTGTTTTGGTCGCACTGCTGTGTGCTGGCATCCAGTCGGGTGCTGTATCGGGGCAGCCTGAGGTAGGTAGCTTCTTGCTCGATACGACTACACTGACGATTCCACAGGTTGACTACGAGCCGGCCATTTACTATCGCGATGGTGATCCCTATCCACACCTCGATTTGCAGAAGGTGGATCGGCATCGTGTTATTCATAAGGAACATGTCGCTGTTGTGATGGAGAACCGATATGTCAAGCTGACTTTACTGCCCGAAATGGGACGAGTCTATTCGTTAATCTACAAGCCAACTGGAAATGAAACGCTCTGGCAGAACGATGTCGCAACGGTTGGTGGAGCTTCGAATGACACCGGCTGGTGGCTCTGGATCGGTGGCATCGAATACACGTTACCCGGTGACGAACACGGCACCACGTGGGCAATGCCATGGGCCTGGGAGATTGTTGAAGACTCCTCTTATCGGAAGGCCATCCGGATGCGAGTCCGTGAGCCGTCCACCGGTCTTGAGGAGTCGCTAGACATCGCCATTGTGCCTGGGAAAGCCTACTTCACTGCGCGGGTTCAGATAAGGAATCCAACAAGCGCGACAGTTGAGTACGCACATTGGGTCAACCCACAGTGGGCCCCAGGTGGTGAGAACGGATTGACCGATCATACTGAATTTATCATTCCGACAGAACGTATTCTCATCGAGAAACGCTGGCAAGCAAATCTTGGGCCGAGCCCTCAGATATGGGATGGAAATCCCCTCCGGTTTATCCAAGGCTGGAGCCGGATGGGTGATTTGATGGCTGACGGGTTGACATCCGGGTTCTATAGTGCCTACTCACACGACGCTGATGAAGGGATCGTTCGGGTATTCGACCCCGAAAAGACACCCGGCGTCGACGTTTGGACCTATGGCTTTAGACCGCAACGAATTCCGATGGGCTCTGGGGCGGCGAATGCTGGATATGTCGAGATGTGGGGCGGGACAAGTCCAACTTATCCAGACGCTCGCCAACCCCTCGAGCCAGGCGCTTCCATCCAGTGGACCGAGTGGATGTATCCGTATCAACGGACGCGTGGACTCGACTACGCCGACGAAAACGTAGCGATCAATTTCCAGGTTGTTTCCGATGCGCGTCGGGTAGTCGTTGGGCTTTGTCCGTCTGGTGATTGGTCAGGATCTGTGGAATTGTGGCGGGGTTCTGATCTCGGCCTAGCGGATGAGCGAGAGCCCCTGCGACACTGGGAGGTTACGGCTAATCCGGAGCGACCATTTTTCCAAACGCCGAACCTTCAAGAACTAGTTGTTTCGGAATTTGATGATCTCCGCTTACGAGTGGGCTCGAATCGGAGCGGGTGG
Source organism: Acidobacteriota bacterium (assembly GCA_002720285.1). Lineage (GTDB taxonomy): Bacteria > Acidobacteriota > Vicinamibacteria > Vicinamibacterales > UBA823 > UBA11600. The sequence goes on from PBHT01000032.1 coordinate 20,079, forward strand.
ATAGTCATAGACTAAAGTGTTTCCGGTATGCCCAACGGTCTCCGAGTAGCGATTCCTTCCTCAGGCAGTGCGTTGTGGGCTGCGTGGATCGTCCATCTCTACACGGCAATAGGCGCCGTGTTGGCGCTATTTGCAGTTCGAGCGTTCGCGGTTGGTGATCCACGTGAGGGATTTTTGTGGCTTTATGCCACGGTCGTCATCGACGCGAGTGATGGATGGTTTGCACGCCGTCTGGCTGTTGACCGACGTGTTCCAGCACTCGACGGTGCACTATTGGACAACATTATCGACTACCTGACGTTTGTGTTTGTACCAGCTTGGGTCATATCGTTTGAAGCGGTAGTGCCTACGGGTTGGGGAATACCGCTGGCCACCGCAATGCTTCTGAGCAGCGCCTACGGTTTCAGCCATCGTGAGGCGAAGAGCGCTGACTATTTCTTTCGAGGATTCCCATCCTATTGGAACATCGTGATGTTCTATCTGTACACTCTCGGTGCGCCGACTGTGGTCAATGGACTTATCGTTGCCGTGTTGTGCACGTGTGTGTTTGTACCGGTTGGGTTCTTGCACCCGGCGAGGACTCCAACGCTGCGGGGTTGGACGTTAGCCGCCAGTGTTGTCTGGGCGGCATTGCTTCTTGTGCTGGCCTGGTCCTTTGACGGTACCCCTAGCTCTCTGGCGGTCTGGTCGCTCCTTTTCCCTTTGTATTATGCAGGACTATCATTCGTCCTGTATGCGCGACGCGATCCAGCCGTCCAGAGACCAGTGGGGCTTTAGGTGTTTGAGCAGAGCGTTGGCGTGTTGCGCAGGCAGAAGGGGTCTAACCTGACTCTTCTAGGGTCTAATGCTGCTTGACATTGCTATCGTTCTCGTTAATCTTTCACTGCAAATCACAGAGTATGCGAAATGATGTGGAGATTCGTTATCCATACCTGATGCATTGTCAGCTTTGCCAAGTTGTCGTGTTACGTTTTCAACACGCCACGGTGGAGATTCCCCGGTGACGTCGTTATCCCCATCGCATAGTAGGGTAATTCCCGCTGCATCGTTTGCGAACCAGGTCGTTGTCTTTACCGGCCGACTTGCATCATTAAGTCGCAAAGAGGCGTGCGTGTTGGTCCAGCGGCTCGGCGGCGAAACTGCCGATGAGGTGAGCTCCCGCACGACTATGCTCGTGGTTGGTGAGGGTGTTTCAGAGCGGTCGGGTTCTTTCCAGGTCAAACATCAGGGACCATCTCGTGGTAGCGAGAGCAAGAAACTCAAAAAGGCTGAGGAAGTGAATGCTCGGAGGCCTGGGAAGGTACAGATTCTCACCGAAACGGACTTTTGTGGTCTGGGAGGGCTACCCGCGCCTGAGGTGCCGGGGCATCAACTTTACAGTGTTCGTGAAATCCGAGAGCTATATCCGACAGTTCGTGATGACCATCTCCGTTATCTTGAGAAGTGGCGACTTATTGGCTCTGTAACCCGAACCAACGCAGATCGCTATTACGAGTTTCCCGACCTTGCCGTCATCAAGCAAGTGAGCGTTGAGCTCAGTGAGGCGAAGCCGTTTCGCGCGATCGTCCGCTCTCTTGTTTCCCAGCGGGAGGGGCAGCTCACATTTGATTTTCAGCTTGGCCGGAACAGTTTGGCGCAGCCTGCCAAGGTGGTGACGCTGCAGGTGCAAAGTAAACCACCCTTGCCTGATCTTGGTCAGATCAAGCCAGGAGCCATGGATTGTCAGTCGGATCTGGCCGCCCGATATTTCAGTGAGGGAGCTGATTTGGACGAGGGTGACGCGGAACAGCAGGAGCGAGCAGTTGTCGCCTATCGGCAGGCGCTTGCGCTTGACCCGTCATTGGTACCGGCGCTGGTGAATCTTGCGAATCTACACTACGCCCGCGACGAACTCATTGAAGCTTTGGCTCTCTATGAGCGTGCGATTCATTTGGAACCTGATTGCTTCGAAGCATATTTTAATCTGGGAAATATCCAACACGATCTCGGTAGATTTGGAGACGCGCGCGACTGTTATCAATTGGCGGTGCGACTTAATCCCAGCCATGCGGACACACACTTCTACCTGGCGGTAACTCTAGAAAAGTTGGGCCGTTCCAAGGACGCTCGTCCGCACTGGCAGGTGTATCAGCAGCTGGTGCCAGATGGTGAGTGGGTCGCGCTGGCTAAGGAATTCTCAGAATAGGGTCTTGGGCGGCAGGTTTAAATCACCGAGCTATCAGGTCAACGCTAACTATTAAGTGTTCCCGTTGGTGTCAGGCTTTCTTCTTGGAGCCCGCCGCACCTTAAACAATTTACACTCAGCGCACCAGGCCTCGGGATTGAAGTCCGTCATGCCAGTAAACGGAAGAACGTCTCGGTGTGAACAGTAGCTGGGTTCATTACCATCTGGCATCGTATGCCAACGGCATGAACGGAAACGCAGGATCGGGGAACCATCCTCGGTTTGCGCAACTGATTCAGATTTTTCGTTTCTTGATGCCGACTCGACTGGTCCGGTGTGTGGGTAGTCACTCATGAGTGCCGGTGTTGGTAGGTTGCTCCCCAGTTAGCAGAGAACATTATCCTTGCACCTCTCTAGACTGAAATACTCACGTTGGAGTTTCGCAGGGTTGATCGCAAGTAGGCTAACGCGCGCGGAATGTGATGATGCCACGCGCCGGGTCGTATGGTGATACACCGATAGTCACCCGGTCTCCCGGCACGACCCTGATTCGGAAGCGTCTCATGCGGCCGCTTAGCTGGGCGAGTACTTCGTGCCCTGCGTCACACTCTACTCGATAAAGTCCGCCACTGTGTACTGCAACGACCGTTCCTTGAACGTCGATTAAGTCCTCTTTGCTCAAACGTGAATCCCTTCCGCCGAGTAGTGTCCCACAAGCTGACGCATCTGTGCAACGTCAGTCAGCACTATGGTCACGTATGTATTTACTTCGACCAGGACACTAAATGGTCCTACTGTCACCGTAAGGCACAGCTGCATTAGAATCTAAGACTGTGGCAATCACATCGTGGCTGTTCGCCCGGTACCCCACCGGTAGCGTATGCTAACAGAGTTGATGTAGAAAGCACCGAGGCTGTTTTTCTGGTTCCCATTTTTTGAAATTGGCCCGCGCCGTCGGCATTGCTCAGTGGATGCTAGAGGTGGAAGGCCTCACGGTCGTCCGTCTGGAGGTTGCATCGAGGTGTTGTTACTCATATACGTCGTTTTGATCGCGTTTCAGATCTGGGCCATAGTCGACTGTTTGCGTCTGCGGTCGCGCTTATGGTGGGTGCTGGGGATTTTGTTTTTTGGACCGATTGGGGCTCTAGCGTATGTGTTTAGTGAGTTTCGCCGTGGACGCCAGTTCGGGCAGTCCTCGACCATTGAGACGGTCTCACGCAATCCTCGAATCGACGAGCTCCAATCGCTACTTCTTTCGAATCCGGCACCTGGTCTCTTTGTTGAGCTAGGCGACCTACAGGTGAGCGAAGGAGATCACCAGTCTGCTGCTGAAGCTTACCGTCGGTCGCTGGAGGCCGACCCGGAGAGCGTATATGCCCGCTACCATTTCGGCCTAGCGTTGGCGGCGCAGGGTCGACACGCGGAGGCGGTCGAGGCATTGCGGAAGGTATACGCTGATGACCCGAAGTACGATTACGGTGAAGCGGCAGAGAGGCTGGCTGACGCGTTATTGGCTGCAGGGCAGGATGGTGAAGCGCTGGAACAATATGCGTCTGTTGTTAGTTCGTGGGCCCGCGCACGCCCAAAATTTTATTGGGGATTGCTGCTCGACAAAATGGGACGGAAGGCCGAGGCAAAGTCCGTCATGCAGGAGATTGTTGACCAGGAAGATGCTGTTCCAGATTACCTCCGGTCCGGAGAGTCGCCTTGGATCAA
>PBHT01000033.1 GCA_002720285.1 Acidobacteriota bacterium
GGCATATAGAATGAAGCCTCAGTGAAAGCCGAGCGAAATGCATCTTGCCCCTGCGGGAGTGGCAAGAAATATAAGAAATGCTGCATGGCCAAGGACGGGCCACTGAGCTCTAGGACAGCCATGCTGCTGTTCGCACTCCTTCTACTCGCCGGGGTCGTCGGTATCGTTATTTCCATGACGAACGCGCGTGAAGGGACAGAGGTCAATAGAATTTGGTCGCCCGAACACGGCCATTGGCACGACGTGCGCTAGCGCACAGTATCGAAAGTCGGTGCTGGCGCCGGATGATTCCCCTCGGCCAACGATGCCAGACACATTTCCTCCGCTGGGGAGTCTCGCGTGAACGATCTGTCGCTGCCGAGAAATGTGGCATTACACGCCACGCGGCGTACTGCAGATACCAAGTCAGCTAACCACTTCAGTGCCGAGGTTGTGATTGAATAATCGTTGGTTTCGATTTATCCGGATGGCTAGAGAACGTCTCACTCATCGCGTCAGATGGCCGCGGCTACTCGTGCTCTGCCTATTGGCCACGGTCTTACAGGCCACCGACCGTCCAGCCCAAGCCCAACCACAGTCGCTGACGGTAATGATGGCTACCGGTCATCAGACCTTGGCAGCCGCACAAGTGAACGACCGTCAGATGGTTGCATTAGGTGACCTCGCCTCGGTGTTTGGCCTGAGTGTACAAGAGGATTCGCTGGCTGACGGCCTGACCGTCGCCTACCGCGACGAAGTGGTCGTCCTCCCCGCCACGCAGAACCTCGCGTCGGTGGGCGGTCGTATTGTCACTCTTCCTTCGCCTCCGGTCCGCACCTCCAGTGGCTGGTATGTTCCAATCGAGTTTCTGGATCGGGTGCTAGGACTCGTTATCAACACCTCGATTGAACGGCGGCAGCAGTCGGGACTCGTCATCGTTGGGAATCTACGCGTTCCCACCGTGGATGTGGGATACACAGTCGGCAATGGTCGGGTCCAACTCATTTTTGAGGTCACCCCACCGGCACCCTACACAATTGAGGAGGATCAACAACACCTACTCGTCAAATTCGATGCCGACGCCCTCGACCTTTCGCTACCAGAGGCGGCTTCGGATTCACTGGTTACCAGCATTCAGCGTGGTACCGAACCATCTTGGTTGACCATCAACCTAGGTTCTGAATATGCAACTTTTGAATCTGCCCTGCGAAATAGTGTCACTGGCACGTCGACCCTGCTGGTCAGCGTATTGTCCGAAGGTGTAACCAACGAAATAACTGCCACGAATACTCCCTCACAGCCTTCGGTCAACGAGACCGCTCCCCCGCTTACTGAACTCACAACACCAGCTGTCGTGCGCACAATAGTCCTCGACCCTGGGCACGGAGGGGACGACCACGGCGCTGTTGGACCAAGTGGCGTTCTCGAAAAGCAAGTCGCGCTCCAGGTAGCGGAGCGACTTCAACGTGCAATCGAAAGTCGTCTCGGTCTACGTGTGGTGATGACGCGTAACGACGACCGAATGGTTCGTCTTGACGAACGAGCAGCCATCGCAAACAACAATAAGGCCGATCTGTTCATTAGCTTGCACGCAAACGCAGCACTCACTCCTCTCCCAGCCGGTGCCGGGGTCTCGTATCTGAGTCTCGACGACGCAAGCGGAACTTCTCGAGAAGGCTCTGACAATCGGAGTGTCTCAGTGTTAGGTGGTGGCTTGCGTAACATTGAAGCTGTGTCATGGGAAATGGCGCAAATCAGCCACATAGACCAGTCAGCGATGTTCGCGGCGATTGTTGATGCGCAATTGCGCACTATGGTCGATGTCAGACCGAGTCGGTCGCAGGCTGCTCCACTTCGAGTCCTGATTGGCGCAAATATGCCTGCAGTGCTGGTGGAATTGGGTTTTCTGTCGAATCCTAATGAGGAACAGAAGCTAACTTCGGCCTCCTTTCAGGAAACTTTGGTCCAGGCACTCTTTCAAAGCATCGTCGGCTTTCGGGTCCACGTCGAACAACCCATTAGCCCTGAGGTCGGTAACGCATTTTGGGAGGAACCGTGACCACCCGAGGATGGCGCTGGCTCTTGGTCGTGGTCGCAGCTGGGATGTTCAGTGCGTGGCTGCTTTTCGTCACGGTACCCGACCTCTACGAAGACAACCAAGACACAGAGGCGACTGTACCACGTGAAGCGCCCACCGAGCTGGCCCGATTAACCACGGCAACGTTATTTTATGTCTCTGACGATGGCGAGCGACTGATGGGAGTCGAGCGCAATGTCGTCGAGGGCGATGCGCCGGTGGAACAGGCCCGGCATGTCCTCGAAGCACAGTTCCTCGGAGTTGAACCGCCACTAACTTCAACAATACCCGAAGGAACATTGGTCCGTGCGGTCTACCTCACTGACCGCGGCGATGCCTTCGTTAATTTGAGCCGAGAAATCAGTTCCAAACACTCCGGTGGTTCCTTGAGCGAGTTACTGACTGTCTACACGATCGTCAATGCGGTCACTGTCAACGTACCGAGCATCCGGGCGGTACAAATATTGATCGAAGGACGGGAAGTGGATACACTCGCCGGTCACGTTGACCTCAGGCGTCCCATAACACCGCGAGCGGGATGGGTTGATCTAGCATCACCTGAGGTCGGTGATATCACAGTCCCTTGACCATTTTCATGACACGCTAATGACGATTCCAACCCGAGAGGACACACGTCGGCCAGACGAGCTTCGTCCAACACAACTCAGGCCAAATTATCTCCTCCATGCTGAAGGGTCCGTACTGATTGAAGTCGGTCGTACCCGCGTGATTTGCAGTGCCAGCGTCGAAGATCGAGTTCCGCCGTTTCTCCGTAACAGTGGTAAGGGTTGGATAACAGCGGAGTACAGTATGCTTCCGCGGGCCACAACAACACGTTCGACCCGGGAATCAACAAAAGGAAAAGTGGGCGGTCGTACTCACGAAATTCAAAGACTCATCGGTCGGTCGCTACGTGCAGTGTCAAAACTCGAAGCCCTCGGTGAACGTACTGTTTGGATCGATTGTGATGTCATTCAGGCAGACGGTGGCACCCGCACTGCCGCTATCACCGGAGGCTTCGTGGCTCTCGTGCTCGCTGTCCAAGGCATGCGAGAACGGGGCCAGATTACATCGATGCCGGTGCTCGACCACGTCGCCGCGACAAGCGTGGGAGTCGTAGCAGGTGTGCCGATGCTCGACCTCGCTTACAGCGAAGATTCGGTGGCCGAGGTCGACATGAACATCATAAAGACTGGTGATGGCCGCTTCATCGAAGTCCAAGGCACTGCTGAAGGCGCCCCTTTCGAACGAGACACCCTAAACCAACTACTTAGCTTGGCAGACGAGGGCATCCGGCAACTCATCGAGCAACAGCGTGAAATCGTTGGTGCTTACCTCACGAAGGCATGATGTAGCGGTCCGATGCAACTCTTGGTGGCTACAACCAACGCTCACAAGCTCAGTGAAATTCGTTCCATCTTGACCGGACTCGACGTCAACCTCGTCTCGCTCAGCGACTTCCCACCCGTAATTGTGCCCGATGAAACCGGTGACACGTTCGTCGCGAACGCCCGTGAAAAGGCACTGCATTACGCGGCCGCGACCGGGCAGCTGACACTAGCAGAAGATTCTGGATTAGAGATTGACGGATTGAACGGAGAGCCAGGCGTCCATTCAGCGCGGTTCAACGGCGATAGTTATTCTGAGAGGTTCAAGGCGATCTATACCCGACTGGCAAATGCGGAACGGTTAAGATGCCGGGCGAGGTTCGTGTGCGCATTGGTTGTGGTACGTGGTTCAAACATCCTGTTTGAGACCCGCGGAACCGTCGAAGGCCAGGTCGCTAATGAACCGTCGGGGGCGGCAGGCTTCGGCTACGACCCGATCTTTCACTACCCTCCCTATGGCAAAACCCTAGCTGAGGTCTCAAGAGAAGAAAAAACTGCGGTCAGCCATCGAGGAAAAGCTGTGCGTGCCCTGCGTAATTACCTAGCCACTAACACAGCGTTATGGGAAACATAAAGCCTCGCGTCCCTGCGTTGTTTCATCGTCAAGTCGAACTCGGTTACCCGATGACCCGACGCTTCTAGCTGTCAGGCGTTAAACCCAGTAGAATCAGTTGTCAACGGGGCGTGGCGTAGCCTGGTATCGCGCCTGCTTTGGGAGCAGGAGGTCCTCGGTTCAAATCCGGGCGCCCCGACCATTTCCGGTGGCCATCCCACACCACCAAAGGCCGCTAGCATGAACGGTGATCGAATACCGCGACTCTTCACCATGGCGGCGATCGTTGCAGTGTTTCCACTGATTAGCGCAGCACAAGAACCGACCCTTGAAACCGTGCTGGAGCGGGCAGCCGCCTACGTCGATCGATATCAAACTGACCTCGGCAGCGTGATCGCTGAAGAACATTATCTTCAAGTGTCTGACGGCAGGCTGACCCGCCGGATGGTTTCAGACCTGTTAGTCCTGAGCACTCCTGGACTACAGGAGCCTTGGCTGGCCTTCCGAGACGTCATTAAGGTCGATGGAAAAGAGGTCCCGGACCGACAGCAGCGCTTAGAGGAACTTTTCCTGAAATCACCGAGAATTACAAGGCAGCTGCGGCGACGACTCATGGCTGAGAGTGCCCGTTTTAACATTGGAGCGATCACTCGTAATACCAACGTGCCAACGATGGCACTACAAGTCCTTTCCGTCACAGAACAACCGCGCTTCGAGTTCCGAAAGGATGACAATCAGCGCATTGGAAAAATCAACACGTGGGAGATTGAATTCGAAGAAAACAAGCCACCCGCTCTTATCACGGGCAGTAACGGTAAGGACCTTTTGGGCCACGGCAAGGTGTGGATCGAACCGTCAACCGGGCGCGTTATTCAAACAGATTTTCGTACCGAAGACGACTCTGTCGATTTAGAGATCGAAATGCGCGTGACCTATCGTCCAGACGATACACTTGGCATCCTCGTGCCTGCGAAAATGACAGAGCGCTATCTCGTTCGCCTACGGCCAATCACAACACGTGAACGACTCGCTCGCCGGACCATCGAAGTCAACGGCGAAGCGACGTATTCAAACTTTCGAAGGTTTCTGGTGGAGGTCACAATCGACGTCGGGGCCGGCTAGAAACGTTGAGGCGAGGTGAAGCGCCTCACTCAGCCTACCAGGTCATTGGCCACGCGATAATCCTCGAGTCAAGCCGGTTTAGACTGTAGCAGATGGACACACTACACCGGTCCCCCCGTGACCACAGTAACCGTTGGGATTCTTCGCCAGGTACTGCTGGTGGTATTCTTCAGCATAATAGAATTCTGGCGCCTCAACGATCTCAGTCGTGATCGGCGTACTGCGGCCAGCGGCGGTGAGCGCACCAAGGTAAGCCACGAGCGTCGCCTCAGCTTGGTGCTGTTGGCTCGCGTCATAGACGTAAATTCCTGAGCGATACTGAGTGCCGACATCGTTTCCCTGTCGCATACTCTGAGTCGGGTCGTGTGATTCCCAGAACGTTCGAAGCAGTGCCTCATATGTGATCGTTGTCGCATCAAAGACTATTCTGACCACCTCGTTATGGCCTGTGCGTCCGGTACACACTTCCGAGTACGTCGCATTGGCTGTCGAACCTCCAGCGTAACCGACCATTGTCGAGTACACGCCAGGCAGGCCCCAGAATGCCTTCTCCCCTCCCCAGAAACATCCAAGGCCGAACATGGCTAACTGGAACCCAACTGGGAACGGTGGTAACAAACGGTTTCCGTTGATGAAATGCGTTTCGGGTACATGCATCGGCTCGGCATGGCCTGGCAGGACCTCCGCTAAGCTAGGCATTTCAGTCTTGTGCATCAGGCAAACTCCTTGTAGTCACCGCCCTATAGCTTACACAATTGTAATCGGTACTCGATCTGACGACTTCAGGGAACTAGACCTTCTTCGACTGGGCCGACCGACAGACAATTGCTCGCACGCCCGTAAAAAAATAATGGGCACCGCTAATTCTGGCACAAGGGTCGTGTCTCGAGAGTCGCAGCGCGAGGTATAATCCAGAGACGCCAATCTCAATTACTCGATGTTCTGGATGAACGTTCTGCGCACGCATACATTCACCGGTCTGGTATTAGTTCTTATCAGCTTGATCGCCGGGTCACTCAGCGCCCAGACTCCACCGCCGTCGTTGATTGTCATCCTCGTGGTGGACCAGATGCGTAGTGACTCATTCGAACGCTACGGTGATCAGTGGAGCGCAGTCCTTCGCCGCCTGCTCGACGAAGGTGCCGTCTTTCGCGAGGCTAAGCATTCTTACTTCGGCACGTTGACCTGCGCGGGCCACGCAACAATTGCGACTGGTACCATTCCACGCACACACGGCATGATTCTGGACGGCTGGTGGGACCCTACGGCAGGACAGCGCGTCCGTTGCACGGCCGATGACAACGTCGTGACCATATCCTATGGGCCTGGCGCCAGGGAACAACATGGTCCAGCTAGCATGTTGATGCCGACCCTAGCTGACGAACTCCGTTTACAGAACGACCCGCCAGCACAGGTCGCAGCCTTTGCCGTTAAAGCGCGTGCCGCCGTGCCTTTGGCTGGCCAAGGCGGTGATGCCGTCGCGTGGTTTGATGCAGGAAACGTCTGGACGACATCCACGGCATTCACGGACGCACCGGTTCCGTTCATCGCTGACTACATCCGGGCTCATCCAGTTGAGGATGTCATCGGGGGCGTGTGGACACCCTTACCTGATCAGGTGAGGAGCGCCTCGGTGGAAAATGAGAACTTCGCACATGCCATGGGGGACACGCCAGACCGAGAATTTTACAACGCGTGGCGACGCAGTCCATGGGCAGACGAATACGTGGCGGGTCTCGCTAGCGCAGCGGTAGATACTCTCTCACTTGGCGCCGGCGCAGGTACAGACTACTTAGCTGTGGGCTTTTCTGCTCCCGATTACGTAGGCCACGACTTCGGTCCACACAGCGCGGAGGTTCAGGACATTTATCACCGACTCGATCGGACCATTGGCCGTCTCCTTGACCATCTCGATCGCAAGGTGGGACGAGACCGATACGTCGTCGCTCTATCGGCAGACCACGGACTCGGACAGGTCCCTGAGCACGCCACCGAAATGGGAATCGATGCTGGCCGGATCAACCGCCGCGATGTAATTGCCCACGTTAATGACAAACTCGAATCAATCTTAGGACCCGGCCAGTATGCCGTTGGAATGACTCATATCGAGTTCTACTTCGCACCAGGCGTCTATAACCAAATGCTCGAGAACCCTAAAACGCTGGCGGCTGTTATCGACGCTCTCGAACAATATCCCGGCATTGAGCGCGTCTACCGCGGTGAGGAGCTTCACCCTGGCCCATTTAGCGACAAAATCACCCAACAGGTAGCGCGCAGCTACTACCGTGGAAGAAGCGGTGATTTAGTCATCATTCCGAAACCCTACTGGTACACATGGATCCGCGCCGCCGATCATGGTACTGGCTACGACTACGACACACGTGTACCGCTCGTGCTCGCGGGCCCAGGGGTTATTCCTGGACTTTACTCAAGTATCGCAGCGCCTGAGGATATCGCTCCAACTCTAGCCTTTTTAGCCGGTATCACGCTCGCTAGACCAGATGGCCAAGTGCTGATTGAAGCACTAACTGACTATAACCGTCGGTAGTAATACATGACGAACCCTGACCCGACCGTGAAGAAGGTCAGTGCCGCTACCCAGGGAAGATATCTTCTACGTCTTCCCGATACCGAAGGGCCTCACCCACTTCTCATCGGCTTCCATGGTTACGGGGAAAACGCCGACGTACATCTGCGTCAGCTTGAACGGATTCCCGGCATAGCAGCATGGTTAGTGGTCTCCGTACAGGCGCTGCATTGGTTCTACGACCGAACACACCAACACGTCGTCGCAAGCTGGATGACCAAGCTTTGCCGGGAGCAGGCAATTGCGGATAACTTGCGGTATATCGATCGAGTGGTCGAGGAAATCTTGGAACATCACGACACCAATGGTTGCATGGTGTTTGAAGGGTTTTCCCAAGGCGCTTCAATGGCCTACCGCGTTGCCTCTGCCATCAGACATCAGTCGGATGGTCTCATTGTGTTAGCAGGGGACATTCCGCCCGAACTTCGGCAGGCAGGTAGCCTCGACCTTCCGCCGACACTTATCGGCCGAGGAGTACACGATGAATGGTTTACGCAGGAGCGCTACAACGCCGATCTATCATTTCTCACGTCATGCGGCGTGACTGTGGAGTCGGTCGTATTTGACGGTGGCCACGCGTGGACCGACGAGTTTCGTTCAGCCGCGGGAAAACTCCTAGCCTCCCATATCCAGCCTGCCTAACTACAACCATCTGTTTGGCATGCTTAGGATTATTTCATTTCCTTAAGACTTGACCCGGTCGCGCATCAATAAATCGCCCATCCTGACGGACGACTATTCCGTTCACGACAACTGCATCGATTCCCTCGGCCAGCTGATGCGGATCCGTATAGGTCGCTCGGTCCTGGATCACAGCCGGGTCAAAGATCACTATGTCAGCCCAAGCACCAATCCGTAAGACACCACGGTCCTGCAAGCCAAACACCGCCGCCGGTAGCGATGTCATCGACCGCACGGCGAACTCTAAGGACACGACCTCGCGCTCGCGAACGTAGCGGGCCAGTTTTCGTGCGAAAGCACCGTAGTTACGCGGGTGCGGCCGACCGGAACCCATAGGTACCAACCCGCCATCACTTGAGGTCATCGTGTAGGGCTGCTGCATGATGTGAGCAATGTCCCGCTCAGACATGTTGAATGAGATAATCGAAACCCGGCCGCGGACGATCAGGTCGAGAGCCGTCTCAACAGCCGATTGGCCGCGCTCCTCGGCAATTTCTGAGAGCGTCTTCCCCTCTAGCTGAGGATCGGCCTGGTAGAAGGAGACAGCGATCGCCTCAGCACCACCACGACGCCGAAGGTTGTCACGCATTTCCCTAACAACACGTATCCGAGTCTCCGAATCGGCTATTCGTCGTCTAAGCTGATCTGGACCACCCACTTGTGCCCAGCGCGGTAGGAGCGCTGCCGACAGACCGGTGGACGACGCTTCATACGGATACTGATCGGCATACACTTCAACTCCGCGTCGTCGTGCCTCATCGAGCCGAGTCGTCGCAGCAACTGAAAGTCCCCAGTTATCAGGCCCTAATGCCTTCATATGGCTAACAATGCCGAGCATGCCGTTTGCTTCAGCAATCTCAATCACCTCATTCACCGCGGCAACGAGACCGACCGTATAGTTGGACTCGTCACGAATGTGGCTCGTATAAAGTCCCCCGAATTCGGCTACGACTGACCCGAGTGCAACAATCTCCTCTGTTGTCGCATAGCTGCCCGGCGCGTAGAACAGTCCACTGGAGAGCCCGTAAGCGCCAGCCTCCATACCGCGTCGCACGAGCCGTTGCATCTCGACCATTTCCTCTTCGGTCGGTGTGCGGTCAGCCATTGCGAGCACATCACGCCGCACCGCGGCATGGCCGATTAGGAGTGCGACATTTAACCCAAGACCATTTGACTCCAACAACTGGCGTTGTTGGCCTAGATCAACTGGTCCCCCACCGTCAGGATTTGCGACAATGGTGGTGATCCCTTGGGCCAGCAACGGCTTCCCCTGACCGAGTCCCTCACGCGCCAAGCCCTCGCCGGCATGTGAGTGAACATCAATAAATCCTGGAGTCACCAGCTGACCACCGGCATCAATCCGGCGTTCGGCCCTAGCATCGCCCAACAACCCAACGGCTGCTATCCGACCATCACGAACACCGATATCGGCTCGACGCCACGGATTACCCGTACCGTCCATGATTCGGCCGTTGAGAATTAGGAGATCAAAAGGCGAGTCTTGGGCGGTTACGACACGACCGCCTGCGCAGGCAATGACGACCGCCAAGATCAAGACTACTGACCAACGGAAACAACAGTTCCTCATGGCCTGCCATCATACCAAGTTCAGTCTTGCGGCACGGTTTGAGTGATAGCCGTTAGAGCTGAGATTTCTTAGTTCCCTGGGGTAATGGTCACAGCGTCAAGAAAGGGCATCATCTTTCGCAGAGCATCGCCCACCTCCTCGATCTGCTGGGTCTGCTCTTGCGTGCGAACCTCATTGAACCATGGGCGACCGTTCGCGTCTTCCGTGATCCAGTTCTTAGCATAGGTGCCATCTTGGATCTCGGCTAACATTTTACGCATCGCTTCTCGAGTCGCATCAGTGACTACGCGGGGACCGCCTGTATAGTCGCCGTGCTCAGCCGTATCGCTAACCGAGTAACGCATGTAATTCAGGCCACCGCGGTACATCAAATCAACAATCAGCTTCAACTCATGCATACACTCGAAGTAGGCAATTTCCGGTTGGTAACCCGCCTCGACTAGCGTTCCAAACGCCGCTTTGACCAGCGCGCTCACTCCGCCACACAGCACCGCCTGCTCACCGAACAGGTCAGTCTCCGTTTCCTCCTTAAAGGTTGTCTCGATGACACCCGCACGGGTCACACCCAGCCCTTTTGCATAGGCCAGGGCTAGCGCTTTCGCGTCACCTGTGGCATCTTGCTCAACCGCTAATAGTGCCGGTGTCCCACCACCCTCAAGATAGACCTCCCGCACTCGATGCCCAGGAGCCTTCGGGGCAATCATTGAAACGTCAACATCGGCCGGAGGAGCAATCGTCTTAAAACGAATGTTGAAACCGTGGCCAAACATAAGCATCTTGCCAGCGGTCAGATGCGGAGCAATGGAGTCCTGATATATCCTCGGTTGGGAGGTATCCGGAGCCAGAATCATGACCACGTCAGCCCACTTCGCTGCTTCAGCTACCGATGTGACCTCCACGCCAGCTTCTTCAGCTTTCGCCCGCGACTTGCTACCTTCATGGAGCCCTACCTTTACGCTAACTCCACTATCCTTAAGGTTCAGTGCGTGCGCATGCCCCTGCGACCCGTAGCCGATTATTGCTACTTTCCTCGCCTGAATCAGTCCTATATCCGCAGAATTTTCGTAGTAAATCTTTGCCATTCGTCAACGCCTCACAAAAAATGAAAAGTCAAATGAACCATAATTACACCGAATACGAAACGTTATTGTCGTCGGTTGACGTTTCGTCTCCCAACCCACTCGCGCGCTCGGCTACATCACCTAACCCTCCGAGCCTTGGCCCGCGCGCCATGGCCACACATCCAGTACGCACCATCTCAATGACGCCATACTGCTTGAGCACCTCGACCAAGCCATCTATCTTGTCCTCAGTGCCCGTCGTCTCAATGATTACCGAATCCGGCGCAACATCTATCACCCGAGCGCGAAAAACGTCCACAAGCTGCATGATGTGCGTACGCGTCTCAGGCGTGGCCGAAACTTTGATCATTGCCAAGTCCCGCTCCACCGACGGTCGCAGCGTGATGTCATCGACTCGCAGCACATTCACCAACTTATAGAGGTTCGCCTCAAGGCGTCGCGCACCGTGTTCGTCCGTGTCGACAACAATCGTCATCCGCGACACTCCAGCAGTTTCGGTATGGCCAACCGTAAGCGACTCGATGTTGAACGCACGGCGCCGGAAGAGTGAAGCGACCCGATTTAGTACTCCAGGGAGGTCTTCGACGTAGACGGCGAACGTATGGCGCATAACTGTCTTTCCTATCCTTATGTGAGCATCGCTAGGAGGTTGACCAAGACGCTGCTTATTCTCCTACGCGTCCGCCGCAGTCTCCACGATCGGGCTCGGTCGCCGGATCATTTCATCGAGATCAGCACCAGCAGGTACCATAGGAAACACCGAATCCTCTTGTTCGACCTTGAAGTCGAGCACCACAGCGCCAGCCTGCTCACGGGCGGCCTCGACTCCAGGCACAACGCCAGCACGCTCCGTCACCGCGATGCCACTCAGACCGTGGGCCTCGGCCAGCTTCACGAAGTCGGGATTAAGCAGCGGTGTCGCTGCATACCGTCGCTCATAAAAGAACTCTTGCCATTGCCGCACCATGCCGAGATAACCGTTATTAATGATCGCTATATTCACCTTCACCTGCTCCTGTGCGATCGTCGACAGTTCAGCCTGGGTCATCTGAAAGCCACCATCGCCAACGACTGCCCAGACCTCTTTCTCAGGACACGCGAACTTTGCACCGACCGCCGCGGGCAACGCGAAGCCCATCGTGCCGAGCCCACCTGAAGTAATCAGTGACCGCGGATGTTCATGCTTGTAGTACTGCGCCTCCCACATTTGGTGCTGACCGACGTCGGTCACAACAATAGCGTTCCCCTCAGTCACTCGCCAGAGATCATTAATGACATGCGCAGCGTAGAGGTGCCCGCTATCGGGTAAGTTCTGGATATCCCGTACCGCTACATTACCCTTCATCTCCTCGATCGTCCCGAGCCACNNCGATCGGTNACCTTTCGANATATGCGGTAGCATTTCCTCAAGCACGCNGCGNAGGTCACCAGCNAGGGCNACGTCAACCTTGACGTTCTTATTAAATTCGGCTGGGTCNATATCGATATGGATTTTCTTGGCGTTCGGCGCATAAGTTGCCAANTTGCCTGTAACCCGATCATCGAACCGCATGCCAAANCCCAGNAATAGGTCCGCTTCCTGAATTGCTGAGTTCACCCACGCCTCGCCATGCATTCCCATCATGCCAAGGTTCAACGGATGCTGCGCCGGCAGAGAGCCAATTCCCAAGAGCGTCATTGCGACCGGAATGTTGGCATGTTCGGCCACACTACGCACGACATCCATCGCACCCGACAACATAATGCCGTGACCAGCGAAGATAATGGGACGCTTGGCATCATTGATCAGGTCAATCGCCTGCTGATAAACCTCTCGGGTCGCACGCAAATCAGGGCGATAGCCTGATAACTTCACCTCTGAATCGTCCCACTCAACCTCACAGCTCGCCTGTTGGGCGTCCTTTGTAATATCGATCAATACAGGTCCAGGCCGGCCGGATTTTGCAACGTAAAACGCTTCCTTGACTGTCCTAGCAACGTCCTGCGCCCTAGAAATCAAGTAGTTATGTTTCGTAATCGGTAACGTCACACCCGTGATATCAGTTTCTTGGAACGCGTCAGAGCCGATCAACTTACTGCCGACCTGTCCTGTGATACAAACAATTGGCGACGAATCCATCATCGCCGTTGCGATCCCGGTCACCATGTTGGTCGCCCCTGGTCCAGACGTGGCAACCGCCACGCCGACACCACCACCCGCACGCGCATAGCCGTCGGCCATGTGTGTCGCGCCCTGCTCGTGACGAACGAGCACGTGCTTCAACGGAAACTCGAGCAGCGCGTCATAAGCGGGTAGAATGGCGCCGCCCGGGTATCCAAAAACGGTCGAAACACCCTCACGACCTAAAGCTTCCCAGAGAATTTGCGCACCTGTTCGTTTCATGACTGCCTCCACTGGCACTAAGTACCAGCGCGCTCAATTGGACTAGATTACGTGACCGCCCCCGTCGCAGCCGAGCTAACCAGTCGAGCATATTTTGCCATCACACCGGATGCGTAGCGTGGCGCTAGTCGCTGCCACGCCTGCACCCGCTTCGCGATTTCATCGCCGCTTAGTTCCACGTTGAGCATGCGTTTTTCAATATCAAACACAACTGTGTCACCATCTCGAACCGCTGCGATCGGTCCACCATCAACAGCTTCGGGTGCGACATGGCCAGCCATCAGACCACGTGTGGCACCAGAAAATCGCCCGTCGGTGAGTAGCGCAACGGAGTCGCCGAGCCCAGCACCCACAATGGCCGCCGTCACGGCAAGCATTTCGCGCATCCCGGGCCCACCTTTTGGTCCTTCATTTCGAATTACCACCACGTCACCGGCCACAATTCCACCCCGCCCAACCGCGTCAAAGGCGGCCTCTTCACTGTCGAAAACCTTGGCCGGACCACAGTGGTGAACCGTGGTGTAGCCAGCTACTTTCACGACACAGCCATCCGGAGCAAGATTCCCACGCAATATGACCAGCCCCCCAGTAGGCTTGAGTGGGTTATCAAATGGCCTTACCACTTCCTGCCCTGGCGTTTCTTGAGCATCTGACGCTTCATCCTCAAGCGTTCTACCAGTCACCGTAAGCGCATTTCGGTGCAACAAACCCGCATTGAGGAGTCTCTTCGCCACTAAAGTGATACCACCGGCGCGATAGAGATCGGTTGCCACGAACTTCCCGCCCGGCTTGAGGTCAGCGAGTAAAGGCACCTGACTACTGATCCGGTCAAAATCTTCTAGCGTGAGCGAAACCTCCGCCTCGTGGGCGATGGCAAGTAAGTGCAATACCGCGTTCGTCGACCCACCGGTAGCCGCTACTGCTGCGATAGCGTTCTCAATTGCGTCCTTCGTCAGAATCTTCCGTGCGGTATCGCCTCGGCTAAGCACTCCCATTACAAGTTGACCCGCCCGTTCCGCCACCGCATCCTTGCCTATGTCAGTCGCTGGTACACTCGCTGAGCCCATCGGCGAAATACCAAGGAACTCGCAAACCGTCGCCATCGTGTTCGCCGTGAATTGTCCGCCGCACGCACCGGCCCCAGGACACGCCTGGTCCTCCAGCGTTTTCAACTGTGTGTCGGTAATCTTGCCAGCCCCGTGCGCACCAACCGCTTCAAAGACGTCCTGAATCGTAACGTCGCGTCCTTCCCAAGTGCCTGGAGCAATCGAACCACCGTACAGAATCACCCCAGGAATGTTAAGCCTCGCCAACGCCATCACCCCGCCGGGAATTGTCTTATCGCAACCGACCAGCACGACTACCCCGTCAAATTGATTTCCACGTACAACCAACTCGATGGAATCAGCAATCACCTCGCGACTAACCAGTGAGGCGCGCATCCCTTCACTGCCCATGGTGATGCCATCGGAGATCGACACCGTGTTGAACTCCATTGGAGTGCCACCCGCTTCACGGATACCACGCTTGACCTGCTCAGCAAGTTGCCGAAGATGGAAATTACACGGACCAATCTCGATCCAGGTGTTGGCCACGCCGATCAGCGGCTTCTGTAGCGCAGCGTCATCAAACCCGACAGCCTTGAACATCGCTCGAGCTGGTGCTCGACTCGGCCCTTCGGTCAGCGCAGCACTTCGACGAGTGGCGGCCGTATTACTCATCAGATTTCCCATTTCTTGCAGGCACAATTACGAAAAAAGGTCATCACCCGCTCCTGGATGATGACCTGAGTCTTTAATCTCATCTGGACAACGGCTACATCATCCCGTCCGTGGCACCCGACACGGCAGTGCCGGCCTTAACAGTGACCACTTCGCTCCCAGACAGCACGAGTGACGGGTGCGACATCACCAGATCGCATCGAGAACCAAGAAACCGGTCAACGGCAAGAAACATCGCAGTCTGCAGCCTGTAGGCCACAGCCAAGAACCCAGCTTATACCGCGACCAGCGTAGTTATCAAATTTATAATTCTTACATTTATATAATTTTTCTTAATGTGATTAACAATCGTGACACCTGAATTCCGCAAAAATATCGGCCTGTTTGTTGGGGTTAGCTCGAGCGAAGTCGATTAAGCACCGAACAGCCTTGCTTATATCGGGTAGCCCGTGTTGTTGAACCATATCTTCCAAGAATTTCACCTTGGCCGATTCCAGCGTAATCGGATGGGATTTGCCGTCCTTCATGAGACCTCCTGCAACGTGCTGTTGTTTGTCCTAACCAGTTTCTCGGTGGAAACTGGCATCAGCTATAAGGGTAGGTATCATTATCCTTGGCGTCGCATGCCAATGGGCTTCCGTTGCGCTGTCGATCCGTGGAGCCTAGCAAGGAGTCGAGATGCAAAGTCGAGTAGTCACGATCGGAATCTTCGGCATTCTCTTGGGTGCCTCCTCAAGCGTCGCCCAGGTTGGGACACCACAGGATTCCTTGAGAGAACTCGAGGCACTACGAGTCGAGGTGGTAATGGCAAGAAACCCGGGAGCCGCCCGACGCGGGGTAGATGCCGACTTCGTCCGCGATACCGTTGAGGAGCGCCTTGACCAGCTCGACATCGAACCGTTACCCAACGAAGAGTCCAACGGAACTACCTACCTCTCCGTGACTCTGAATCCAGCGAGGATCTCCGACGGCTTCGCTGTGAGCCTCTTATTGCAACTCTTTCAGTCTGGCAGACTAACTAATGGTGAAACGGTAATGGCTTCCACCTGGCATGTACACTCACTTGGCATCAGCGACGTGGACGACCTCCAGGACTATGTCCGTAATGCGCTACGGAACCATTTAGAGACACTCGCTTCAGCGCATCGTGGGGCAAATTTGAGGTAGTGATGGAAGCCGAGAACCCTCGCGTGATCCTTCAAACCTCAAATGCGCGGTCGAACACTGGATGGTAAGCGACAGTGCCCACCACGCCTTGGAGTGCTTCGGCTTTCAGTTCCTTAACAAAAAAGCAGACATCAAGCTTCGGGTCAGCGTAGTGCAAACCTAGCGAGGCAACAGGCTGGAAACCAAACTTCGGATAGTAATCAGGGTGGCCAAGGACAAACACTAGGTCCGTGCCTGCTTCCTGACACGTCTTGAGCCCCTTCTCCACCAGCTGCCGTCCGATTCCTTGCCGTTGGAATTTTTCTTGCACGGCCATCGGCGCCAAACCCATCATCCGAAGGTCTCCTCCCCTGCCTCCTACTGTCACGGGCGAGAAGAAGATGTGGCCAACAATCGCGTCGTTAACCTCAGCAACCAGTGAAATCGCCGGAATAGCTTCACGACGAAGTGCTTCCACCAACCGTGCTTCTGCGTCGGTAGCAAACACGTCCTGATTTAACTCAAACACCCCGCGGTGGTCATCGTCTCGCTCCGCTCGAATGGTCACCATCGATCTATGCTCTCTAGTTTCAAAAGAACCGCGCCTGTATCCACTCTAATGCATCCATGACGTAGCTCTAGCCAAGCCAACGGAAGCCTCTTGAGACAAGCCTAGGCCGAAACCACGGTCCGGAACGCGTCAAGCCAGGCCTGGGCCATGAGATAGTTGCCCGCCGGCGCCGGATGCACACCATCCGGACACCAATGCTCCACTGGGGCCTTCTCCAATGCCTCATCGAAGATCGACTGATACGGGATCCAGACTGCCCCGTAGTCATCCGCGACCTGCCTAGCAGCCGCTTGATAGTCAGCATAGGCCGGATACCACGCATCAGCTAGCGCCGTACCACCCGTGACGGCAAATGGCTCACCGATGATGAAGGTAACGTCCGGCAGCGTTGCCCGTGTCCGGTTTAGTAACGCACGGTAGTCCCGTTCGTAGATTTCCACTGTCCCGTCGTACCCGCTGCTCAATGTGTGCCAGAAGTCGTTCACGCCAATGAGGATACTGAGAACGTCGGGCCGGAGGTCTAGACAATCCTGTTGCCACCGCGCCGCTAACTGGAAAACTTTGTCGCCACTCACCCCACGGTTATAACAATGCCAAGGGCTACCGGGCCCACTCCCAAGCAATTCACCTGTGGCCATGCCTGCGTATCCACTGCCGAGACCCGTAGGATGGTTGGGGTCGACTCGGTCACGATTCCGGCCGGCGTCGGTGACCGAATCACCTTGAAAGACCACCACCTTAGCGTCAGGAGAATAAACCTGTCCTTGAACACCACCACCCGAAGAACCCTCAGACAATACCGGCGGCCAGGTCGCAACTAGACCGACACTAAGCGCCATTCGCTCTAGGAAGCCCCGGCGACCGACGCTTGAAGAGTAACGTGCACGAGTGCTGAAACACATAGAAAACCTCCTCCTTACTCGGGGGATTATGGCACAAGCACCATGCAACCTCGACGCGGCCTGTAGCTAATAGCGGTAGAATCCTAGCCTCAAACAGAATTGTGCTAAGTGTCGGAAAACCTTTTATGGATTCCCACACCCGTCTGATTGCGGTCGCGGTCCTCTGTTCCGCATGTGGAGGAGGCAGTGGAGCCAGCCCAACCGCACCAACACCGGTTTCTCCACAGAAGACCATCACGAGTTTCTCTACGAGCGCGTCAAGAACCACCCTGGCCATTGGACAACAGGCGACCCTCACAGCCACCAGCGTCTACAGTGATGGTACAAGTGCGCAGATTCCACAAATTGACACAATAGGCGTTGAATGGGTCTCGAATGATGCGTCTGTGGCCGGGATAGAACCGGGCCAGAACCCTTCGGATGGTTGGAACCAAGTAAGGGCCAAGGCACCGGGCACAACCACGATCACCGCGACCTATGGGAGTCAGACCGCGTCTGTCAGCATTACAGTCACCCAGACAGGGACCGTGGTCGGATGGATTGGAAATTTGTTACAGGAAGGGTGGATTGAAAACGCCGTAGTGCGTATCGGCAACACTGCTGCCGTCACGTCTGACGCCAACGGTCGATTTGCAGTCGCCGTCGAACAGACAGGCATTTTCCCGATTGTTATCCAAGCGAACGGGTTTCATACAAGTGAAAGTGAAATCGAGGTTCAGTCCTCCCTCACGATCGCACGACGCAATCTTCTCACTACCAACACAGACTATTTCGACTTAGTGTTCTTCGATCATGTCTTTCGCGACAAGGGGACCAGGGGTACCCGACGATGGGTTACGACGCCCACGGTGGAAATCTGGACTAAGGAAATGAAGTGTGTGGAAACCGATGATGGGGGCAAGCACTGCAGGAAGTTCGAAGCAACTGACATCACTGTGCCCTCAGAGTTTGAGACGACTATCCGGAGTGTTGTCGGCTCTGACATTCCATCACTAACAGACGATGTAATAAGTGGCATCAGTGTTACAACCAAGGACCACGCTGCAGGGACAATCCTTGAGCGGGATTCCTGTGGTCAACCCAACAAAATCAAAGTCGCTTACATGACAGCCGGAACCACAGATTTTAGCGGTCGTTATTCCTATGCCGCTTCTTGCAGCTACTCAAGCGGCGAGATGGTGGGCAGTGAGGTCCACATGGCGTGGACCGATGACGTTGGAACTTACCGGCATGAGTTGGCGCACACCCTCGGTTGGAGTCATCCGGACGGCTATGACAGCATTCCTAGACCGTCAGTAATGAACCTTGACGCCATCATCACCGAGTGGGACACGAAACACGGAAAAGTCCTCTATCGACGAGCGGCCGGCAGTACCTCACCGGACAAGGATCCCTCCGGTAAGACAATCAACGACCTGCAGGCATTGCCTTGGACTTCAAGCATGAGACCCAAGCGACACCAAAATTGGCCTGCTTTGGCGAGTGGGCGGGGGCGGTTCCGTGGCCCTTTAATTGCCTGGATAGAAAACTAGCAGCGTATCGAGGTTCAGGTGCGACTGTAGTCGCGACTTCATCACCAAGTTGCCAACATCAGAAGTTTAGGAGTCAGTCATCGAGTAAATAGAGCTTCAAAACCGGGATGAAAAAATGTGGTAACTCAGATGGTGGTTTTCCGGCGTCCCTTGTAAGATCGAGAATGTAAGTAGTGCGCCCGTAGCTCAGTTGGATAGAGCATCGGCCTTCTAAGCCGAGG
>PBHT01000034.1 GCA_002720285.1 Acidobacteriota bacterium
GGTTTGGCACCTCGATGTCGGCTCATCGCATCCTGGAGCTGTAGCAGGTTCCAAGGGTTCGGCTGTTCGCCGATTAAAGTGGTACGTGAGCTGGGTTTAGAACGTCGCGAGACAGTTCGGTCCCTATCTGCCATGGTCGCAGGAGATTTGCGGGGGGCTGTCCTTAGTACGAGAGGACCGGGATGGACGAACCTCTAGTGTACCAGTTGTCGCGCCAGCGGCAGCGCTGGGTAGCTACGTTCGGAAGGGAGAAACGCTGAAAGCATCTAAGCGTGAAACCCTCCCCAAGATGAGATCTCCCGAGCCGTAAGGCTCCTGAAGGCTCCTGGAAGATTACCAGGTGATAGGCCAGGTGTGTAAGGCCAGCGATGGTCTCAGCTAACTGGTACTAATCAGCCGTGAGGCTTGACCTTTTTATTTTTTTCATGCGACATCTGTGGTTGGGAACACTACCGTTTGTAGGGTATTTGGTTGTCGGTGCAGTGCTACCGTATGTGTAGGCTGCATCACGTTCTTTGATAACGTGCTCGTGCCATGTCCAGTGTTAACGTGCGCTCAACCCACGACTTCTCATGGGTCGGGTGAGTTCGCGTGACGAGGCCGGCGCGGGTCAAGATTCCCGGTGGTCATAGGAGAGGGGTCACACCCGTTCCCATTCCGAACACGGCAGTTAAGCCCTCTACCGCCGATGGTACTGCGGGGGCAACCTCGTGGGAGAGTAGGTCGCTGCCGGGATTATTCTGCAGGCCGGATGCGAGGGATCGCATCCGGCCTTTCTCTTTCTTCCGACGGTTTATCGAGCAAGGGCCTGCTGGACAGCGTCGATTATGGCCGAAGTAACACTTTCAGTTGGTTACGAGCTGCTTCGAACGCGCTCTCATAATCCTCGAGCCCGAAGGTACCAGCGATAAGTGGCGTGGTGTCGACACGGCCAGAAGCGAGGTGGTCGATTGCAGGCGGGAACGGTCCACAGCGAGATCCGATGATCTTGAACTCATCGATGACGGTTGGCCAGAGGGACATACTTGTCTCACCGTGAAACGTTGACTTCAGGACGACGGTGCCCCTCGGTCTCAAAAGTTTTAAAGCGATTGGGAGCCCGTCTGGTCGACCGGTCGCTTCCACAACAACATCCACTTTCTGACTTCCGTCAAGAGAATCGACATGTGTGGCGTT
Organism: Acidobacteriota bacterium; assembly: GCA_002720285.1. Classification (GTDB taxonomy): domain Bacteria; phylum Acidobacteriota; class Vicinamibacteria; order Vicinamibacterales; family UBA823; genus UBA11600. Next base: position 1,177 of record PBHT01000034.1, read on the forward strand.
GAGTCCTAATTTTCGTGCGACCTCCAATTTATTTTCATGCTTTCCCGCGATCGTAACTTGGGCGCAGGTGGTCGCTAGTACCTGCCCGATGATGAGACCCATGCGACCGTCGCCGAGCACGATCACGTGGTCACTGCGGGTCATGTCAGTTTGCGTCAAGATTTGACATGCAGCCGCGGTGGGTTCTACGAAAACCGCGGCTGATTCACCGAGCGATTCTGGCAGCACGTGAAGATTGGAAGGGGGCAGCCATAGATATTCTGCAAAAGCTCCAAATCGGTGCCTGATACCGAGTACGGAACGAGCAGGACAGTGCTCTTTGATCCCGTCTTGACACCACCTGCAATTGTCACAGCCAACGTTGATTTCGCCAACAACCCGACGCCCGACCAAAGGGCCATCAGTATCACTTGATACATCTTCCACGATGCCAACGAATTCGTGTCCCGGCACGCCTTTAAAAGCGGCGTAGCCGTTTAGGATTTGCAGGTCGGTTCCGCATATGCCCGCTAGAAGCACACGGACCCGGCATTCGTTTGGGCGCGATGGGAGCGGCACATCGCGGAGTTCCATCGCACCGTTGATATAAAGAGCCTTCACAGGAGGGCTATGATATGTCGTTGCCTTCGATTCGGAGACCACAATCGGTGTCGGCAGCTCGTGAGGGATGGCACGGGTGGGACGACTATGCACAGTTCTATGACTGGGAGAGTGCACAAACGGTACAACGTCGGGACGTTGGATTTTGGCAGCGGCTGGCTGCTCGGATTGGTGGCCCGGTAATAGAACTTGGTTGTGGAACCGGCCGTGTGTCCTTGCCGGTAGCACGGACAGTTGAGATGGTTGTTGGCGTGGACCGGTCTAGCGAAATGCTTGACCGGGCACGGAGCAGGCTTCGCCGGTCAAGATACGGCCCACGTGTCAAACTAGTACGAGGTGACATTCGGGCGTTGCCGGTTCTTGACTCGGGACCGTTCCGACTAGCCATGGCTCCGTACGGAATCCTGCAATCGCTTCTGCGGGACCGCGATTTGCGAGAGACCCTATGTTCAGTGGCGGGGGTGCTACAACGAGGTGGCACTTTTGGCATTGACCTAGTGCCTGAACTACCCACTTGGGGTGAATATCAACGCCGCGTTAGTCTCCGGGCTCGGCGTGGCTCGCGTGGGGGACAGCTGACGTTGATCGAATCGGTTCGTCAGGACCGAGACCGTGGAATCACGACATTCGATCAAGAGTTCGTCGAACGGAAGGGCGCGCGACGTTCAAGTCACCAGTTTTCGATCGCTTTCAGAACATTGTCGATTCGAAAGATGCGGAACCGGCTTGAGCGAGCGGGGTTCGATATTGAGGCCGTCCTTGGGGATTATCGCGGGCGGGCTTGGGATTCACGTGCTCAGGCTTGGATCATTCTCGCTAGACGACGATGACTATTTAGGTTGCGCAGGTTGATGGAGTCCCGGGCTCTCATTTTCAACCTGCATAACGCGTTCGAGTGTCAGCGATTGACATACCCTGCACACCTCTTTCGTTACTAGTCTCGGGTTCGCTATTCACTATGTAGAGTTCCCTGGAAGTCCTAGATATTAGGAAGAGTAGCCAGTTAACTAGGCGGAATAGAGGGCCATCCACGCTGGGTGCCGACCCGTTCGATATGCTAAGCTTTGCTTGATTTTCTACTTTGTACTACAAAGGACTCCTGCCATGTCTGGCCATTCTAAGTGGGCTTCGATTAAGCACAAGAAGGGTGCGGCCGACGCCAAGCGCGGGAAGGTTTTTACCAAGATTATTAAAGAGTTAACTGTCGCAACACGGGTTGGTGGCGGCGACCCTGACAGTAACCCGAGATTACGAACGGTTATTGCCGAGGCCAAATCCGTCAATATGCCGGCCGGCAATATAAAACGAGCAATTCGTCGGGGCACTGGAGAAGAACCTGGTGTGTCTTACGAAGAAGCCACATACGAAGGCTACGGTCCTGGAGGTGTGGCACTGATGGTTGACGTACTTACTGACAACAAGAAACGCATTGTCAGCGAGATCCGCCACCTGTTATCGAAGCACGGAGGCAACCTGGGTGAGGCGAACAGCGTGGCCTGGATGTTTACGAAGCAGGGATGCATAGTAGTTGCTAAGGATGCTGTCGAGGAAGAGGCGCTGATGGCTGTTGCGCTTGAGGCCGGCGCTGACGACCTTCGGGACGACGAAAGCCACTGGGAAGTTGTGAGCGACCCTGAGACGTTCGATTCTGTGCTCGTTGCGGTCAAGCAGTTGGACGTTGAACTGCTGTCGGCCGAGATTGTCATGATGCCCCAGAACTACGTGAAGCTTGAGGGCAAGGTTGCTCAACAAATGCTCAAACTCATGGAGTCTCTGGAGGACAACGACGACGTGAAGAACGTCTGGTCCAACTTTAACATCGAGGAAAAGGAGATCGAGGCTTCGCTGGCGTGAAAATCTTCGGGATTGACCCCGGCTCCAATCGCACCGGTTATGGCTGTATCGACTATTCTGGCAGTCAGCACCGGCTGGTTACGTACGGCGCAATCGCTACTCCGCCACGCGCATCATTCCCCGAGAAGCTCCGTTGCATTCACAGTGAACTCGTGACGCTTCTGGCTACGCACCAACCCGCATGTGTTGCGGTAGAGAGCCTTTTTCACGCGCGTAATGTGCAGAGTGTTCTGAAGTTGGGACATGCGCGCGGCGTGGCCGTCCTGGCCGCGGCGCAGGCCGGAGTCACCCTTGTCGAATACACTCCGAGTGAAATCAAGCGTGCTGTTGTGGGTTACGGCCGTGCTGAAAAGCAGCAAGTTCAGCAAATGATTAAATTGCTTCTCGAGTTGGATGACATACCAACTCCGCACGATGCGGCTGACGCGCTCGCGGTAGCTATATGTCACGCCCACCAACTAACACCGTCGGGCACGATTAGCGCTGATTCAGTAGCTGGACGACCGAAACAGCGGAACTGGCGGAAAGTTAAACCAGAGAATCTGACGACACGAGGGCCGTCGTGATCGCGGCTTTGGAGGGAAGGCTTGCGGAAAAGCACCCCAGTCGTATCGTCGTCGATGTGCAAGGGGTTGGCTATGAGGTGCATGTTCCCTTGTCGACCTTTTACGAGTTAGGTGAACCCGGGTCAGACGTTTCACTACGCATCCACACACACGTTCGTGAGGAAACCTTGGCGCTTTTCGGTTTTTCGTCGACACTCGAGCTACAGCTGTTCGAGCGCCTGATTAGTGTCAACGGTATCGGTCCGAGGCTTGCCCTGACAGCATTGTCGGGCATTGAGCCTCCGGAGCTAGTGCGGTCTGTTCGGCAGGGTGATGTGGCCCGACTCACAGGCATACCTGGGGTGGGCAAGAAAACGGCCGAGCGTATGGTCATTGAGTTGAGGGACAATCTACCTGACATCATCTCGGCTGAGGCTGAGCCTGCCTCCTCGGTAAAGGGCGAGGCCGACGATTTGCGCGGGGACGTACTCTCCGCCCTCTTGAACCTTGGATACCATCGCCGGTTGGCCGAAAAGGCAATCAACGCCGCACTTAAAGGCTCGGATGATTTAGTTTTCGAGGATGTTTTGCGGCAAGCTCTTCGCGAACTGGTCCGCTAACAACCAAGGCCATTTCTGCACTATGACTGACTCGAGAATCGTGAGTTCGGTGCGCTCGGATGACGAGGCACCGTACGAAGCTGGTCTCCGGCCCAATACGTTGGATAGTTACATTGGACAGGACCGGCTTCGTGAAAACCTCAAAGTGTCGATTGAAGCGGCACGTAAGCGGAAGGAGGCAATGGACCATGTGCTGCTGTATGGTCCACCCGGTCTCGGTAAGACGACATTGGCTTACGTTATCGGAAATGAACTTGGGGTCCCTGTGCGTGCGACGGCTGGCCCGGTACTTGAGAAGCCCGGAGATCTCGCGGCGATTCTGACGAATCTCAAACAGCACGAAGTCCTCTTCATTGACGAAATTCACCGGATGAGTCCTGTAATAGAGGAAATCCTCTATCCGGCCATGGAGGATTACGAACTGGATATTATGATCGGTGAAGGTCCCGGCGCACATTCGGTCAAGGTGCCTCTCCAGAAATTCACCTTGATCGGGGCGACAACCCGCGCAGGTCTTCTAACGTCACCACTTCGTGCACGTTTCGGGATTGTACATCGCCTAGATTTCTACACAGAGATTGATATGCTCGAAATTGTCAATCGTTCCGCGAGTATTTTGAAAGTGCCCGTGCATGGGTCGGCGGCTGAGGAAATCGCGAAACGGTCACGCGGCACTCCTAGGGTGGTGAACCGTCTTTTACGGCGGGTGCGTGATTATGCTGAGGTCAGGGCCGACGGTACGATTTCAGTGTCGGTCGCGAATGATGCATTAGAACTTCTTGAGGTCGACGAACACGGTTTCGATGAGGCTGACCGCCGATTATTGCGAGCAATTATTGAAAAGTTCGGTGGTGGACCGGTTGGGTTGAACAGCCTTTCAGCTGCTATCGCTGAGGAGAAAGATGCAATTGAAGACATTTATGAACCGTTCCTGATTCAAATTGGTTTTTTGGACCGTACGCCGCGCGGGCGCGTCGCCACGGCCCGTGCGTACGAATATTTAGGATTGGACGCACCAAAAAAAGATTCGAAACTGTGGTGAGGACCAAAGATACGATGGGAAAAAACGATCAGCGTTTCGTCAGGCCCGTAAAAGTTGCGGCACTGGCAACGTATGTACCGCCGCGGGTGATGACCAATGCGGATCTCGAAAAGCTAGTCGACACGAACGACGAGTGGATTCGTCAACGCACAGGCGTTGCCGAGCGGCACGTGGCTGATCCCGGTGTTGGCACATCGGCGCTCGTGGTGCCAGCGGCACAGCAGGCGGTCGCTCAAGCTGGCTTGACGCCAGATGATATCGATCTGATCGTGGTTGGTACGACGACGCCGGACACCGTGTTTCCGAGTACGGCTTGTTTGATTCAACACCAGATCGGTGCATCGAATGCTTGGGGGTTCGATCTTGGAGCGGCCTGCTCGGGGTTCACCTACGCGTTGACGACAGCCGCGGAGTTGGTCTCCACGGGTTCTCACCGGCACGCGTTGGCTATTGGGGCTGATGTGATGACGAGTATTCTTGATTACGAGGACCGTGCGACCTGTGTTTTGTTTGGTGACGGCGCTGGCGCGGTAGTGGTGTCACCAGCAAATGATGACGAACCTGCCATCATCGATTTTGCTCACGAGATTGATGGTAGCGGCGGGCCGGCGCTCTGTTTACCCGCAGGTGGTTCTCTCCGGCCAGCATCTCATGAGACTGTGGATCAGCGCCTACACTTCATCCGTCAGGACGGTCAAGCGGTCTTTAAATTCGCAGTCCGAAAGACCACGGAGATCTGCAAGCGTATCTTGGAGAAGAATGAAATAGGCGTGGATCAGTTGGATCTGTTCGTAAGCCATCAAGCGAATAAGCGCATCATCATGTCGGCGGCTGAACGACTGGGCTTGGACGAGAAGAAAGTCGTTGTCAACATTGAGCGCTATGGCAATACGACAGGAGCAACGATTCCATTGGCGCTGAACGATTCAATTGCCGACGGACGTTTAAATAAAGGCGACCTGGTTCTCCTGGCATCGGTAGGTGCGGGTTTTACCGTTGGGTCTGTGCTGTTGCGTTGGGCATTCTGAAGTCAGTGACTCGGGCGAATGAACGTTGCCGAATTTGACTTTGCTCTGCCGCCCCACCTAATTGCGCAGTCGCCACTCTCTACACGAGAGGATGCCCGCATGCTCGTCCTCGATCGGGATGGTGGCATAAAGGCGCACAGTACCGTTGCGGCTCTTCCTGAATGGCTACAATCTGGTGATCTGCTGACCATTAACGACACTAGGGTAGTTCCGGCTCGTCTCTTGGGTAGGCGCGTGCCGAGCGGTGGAGCGGTTGAGTGCCTACTGCTGAACCGGTTAGATGCGGATCGGTGGGATGCGCTTGTGCACCCTGGGCAAAAGCTCCGCATTGGTGAGCGGATGCGGTTTGAGAGGCACGGTCGTTTTATTGATGCTGATATTCTCGAGTGCCACTTTTTCGGCCGGCGGGTGGTCCGCTTAATAGCGGATAGACACGGCGACGTTGACGAGGTAATCGACGTGGTGGGCCATGTGCCGTTACCGCCTTATATCAAGCGAAGCGATGAGTCCGTGGACCACGAGCGATACCAAACCGTGTACGCACGAGCACGGGGGTCAGTTGCTGCCCCGACTGCAGGGCTGCACTTGACTGATGGGTTACTGCGTACTCTTGTGACGGGCGGAGTAGAGCGTGTCGATGTGACGTTACACGTTGGTTACGGCACTTTTAAGCCAGTTCGCACTCAGCTTGTGGAGGAGCACACTGTGGATCCTGAGCGTTACGTGATATCCGCGCAGGCCGCCGCCGCACTTAACGCTGCGCTCGTTGCGGGTCGGCGCATTGTGGCGGTTGGCACAACGACCACGCGGACGCTCGAAAGTGCTTCGAGACATGGCCGGATTGAGTCCGGTGAAGCAGTCAGCAATTTATTCATACACCCCGGACATCACTTTTCTGCCGTAGGAGGACTACTGACGAACTTTCACCTGCCGCGGTCCTCACTGCTAATGCTGGTTTGTGCCTTCGCTGGTCGTGAGCGGGTATTAGCGGCCTATGCGGAAGCGGTTCGGCTGGACTATCGCTTTTATAGTTATGGCGATACGATGCTTATCCTCTAGGGACAGGCGATGAAATTTCCATACGAAGAATTCAGATTCGATGAAGTTCGCACCTATCCGCTGAAATCACGGCATAGCAAGTCTCGCCTGGATGATTTCGCCAGACCTTTTCAACGTGGAACCGGGATCAGCGGTTTTGTAGACGGCCTACCGAAATTGCTCGCTGGTAAGGATTTCCGCCAGGTCGTTGATGCACTCGTTTGTGCCCATGCTGAGAATGCAGGGATAGTGTGGGGCATTGGCGCTCATGTCATTAAAACCGGTCTCTCCCCGACAGTCATCGACCTTATGGAGCGTGGATTTGTCTCCGCCATTGCCACCAATGGTGCGGGCATGATTCACGATTTTGAGATCGCCTTGTCTGGTGCCACCTCAGAGGATGTCAACGAGTCGCTCGAGCATGGACGTTTCGGTATGGCCGATGAGACTGGCCGATTACTGAACCAAGCGATCAATGATGGAGTCAACGCTGGACTTGGTATTGGGCAGGCGGTTGGAAAGTTTTTGGACTCAATCGCGCCACCACATGCCGACGCCAGTATCTTTGCGGCGGCTCACCGCCTCAAAGTACCGGTGACCGTGCACGTTGCCATTGGCACCGACGTTATTCATATGCATCCACAGGTGGAGGGTGCCGCCTTGGGTAAGGGTAGCTTGTGCGATTTCCGTTATTTCGTTTCGAGCGTCGCAAGGCTCGGGCGAGGTGTGTACTTAAATTGTGGCTCGGCGGTGCTACTCCCTGAAGTGTTCTTGAAGGCGGTGGCGCTTGCACGGAACCGCGGCATGGACCTGCACGAACTCACGACCGTCAACCTTGATTTCATCCGCCATTACCGTCCGCAGACTAACGTGGTCGAGCGTCCCACCATGGGTAGCAATCGCGGAGTTTCGATCGTCGGTCATCATGAACTGCTAATCCCTCTTCTGGCAGCTGCGCTGATCGAGAGGGTCGAGAAACCTTGATATAATCTCTTGCTACTTCTTTAAAGGCCGGCTTCGCAGTGGCTACTACCATTGGCTGCGCTGCCGGATGGGGCAACGGCAGCTCCCGCAGAGTTCTGCCGGTGTAGCTCAGTTGGTTAGAGCACGCGGCTCATATCCGCGGCGTCCGGGGTTCAAGTCCCTGCACCGGCACCATCTTTTTTNGATCGAGGCAGTTCACATGTTGGGCTCNGGCNCATTGTCTGGGCCACGTTGTTACTCCGATGGCGGTAAGACGCCAATGCTATGCAAGGTATTCTNGACCGCGTCCTACAGACGATTCGGAGNCACTCTCTCATTCCANCCAGCGCACGCGTGCTGGTAGCCGTTTCTGGCGGNTCGGATTCAGTCGCGCTCGCCCACTTATTGCACCGGCTGTCGAAAACAGAAGAGTTNAAGGTTAGTGGCATTATTCATCTCCACCACGGGCTGAGAGGCGAAGCGGCTGATGAAGACNCGAAGGCCACACGGGTGCTGGCNGATGACCTNCAGGTGCCGTATCACGAAACGCGTGTAGATGTTCGTGCAATGGCGCGTGAGCGCGGGAACTCGATCGAAGAAGCAGGGCGGNCTGCNCGTATCGCGTTCTTTGAGGAGACGGCNAAGCGCGTCGGCGCAGACCGCGTNGCAGTTGGACACCACCAGGATGACCAGGCTGAAACGTTTTTGCTACGGATTCTTCGTGGTGCNGGCACTCGAGGACTTTCTTCAATTTATCCNCGCCACGGTGTCATCATTCGTCCACTACTTGAGNTGTCCAAGCGTGCGCTCAGGGACTTCNTGGACGCGGAAAGTATCAAGTTTCGAAACGACGAAACTAACNATGATNTNACTATTCCNCGGAATCGGATTCGGCACNAGCTGCTNCCATATCTACGTGAGAACTTTACCCANNGTATTAGTGCGGTCCTTGCCCGAGAGGCNCATGTGGCGAGACAGGATGCAGACTGGTTGGACGATGCAGCAGACCANGCCTCGGCTCGTGTCGTCGAAACGAGAGAGAACGTTGTCACGCTTGATGCNAGGGANTTGCTTGTGCTGCCACCCGCGCTTGCGTGGCGCGTGGTCAAGCGNGCGCTNGGAACGTTCGCTCGNGANCGGTTNATNAGCNTNGATCATGTTGAGGCGGTGATGGGNNTAACTGCTTNTNGTAANAAGNGTTCAGTGTCTTTNCCGGGTCAGCGAGCGNNGATNGTTAACGGCTCGGTCCATNTGGAGCCGGCTGANGTAGTCANGACCGCGNAACCGGTCGAGTTTTCTTACATGCTGNCGGTNCCAGGTGAAGTTCTTGTGGAGGAATCTGGGCGGCGGATCAAGGCAACACTTGGNAAGGTGCCAGATCGATCGGGGCTGTGTAACCGCAGCGAGTTGGTGGCAGTGGANGCNGAAAGANTGGNTGGGCCAATGACGGTTCGCGGCCGCCGACCGGGCGACCGACTCCGTCCGCTGGGTTCACCGGGGAANCGATCACTTCAGGACCTNTTCGTTGACCGAAAGGTNAGCCGCGCGAGTCGTGATCGAGTGCCGATTGTCACCGATTCTGATGGGAGGATNGTGTGGATCGTTGGTCTGACAGTTGCGCATCAATTTCGGGTCACGGAGCGCACACAGTCCGTGATATTCTTGGAAAGTAAGAGGTTAGGGGTGGAAGAGTGAATNCGACACTGAGAAGCTTGTTGTTCTGGGCGGTACTCGTTGTGGTGGGAGTGCTTATCTGGAACTTCTCGACCGACTTTCAGACCCGCGACTCCGCGCTGCCGTTCAGCGAATTTGTGGTGCANGTTGAACAGGGNCAGGTCGATAGCGTCACGCTGACCGGTAACGAGATCGCCGGCNTNCTCAAGAACGGCGATCGNATTCAAACCTACGCGCCTCCCCAGTACGAAGGNCTNGCGAACACGCTGCTTGAGCGNGANGTGCAAATCACGGCTAAGGAAGCGACTGCTAGTCCATGGGCCACNCTCATGTATTCCTGGGCGCCGGTACTGCTAATCATCGGGTTCTGGATCTTCTTNATGCGCCAGATGCAGAGTGGTGGCAATAAGGCNCTATCGTTNGGCAAGAGNCGNGCCAAGATGTCGNCCAGCNCCCAAAAGAAAATGACGTTCAAGGATGTCGCTGGCGTGGATGAAGCGAAGGAAGAACTACAGGAAATCATCGAATTCCTNAAGGAACCGCAGAAGTACCAGAANCTCGGAGGACGGATACCCAAGGGAGTGCTGCTTATAGGTGCCCCTGGGACTGGTAAGACACTNCTTGCCCGNGCGGTTGCTGGCGAGGCGAATGTGCCGTTCTACTCAATNAGCGGTTCAGATTTTGTTGAAATGTTCGTTGGTGTTGGTGCATCGCGTGTGCGCGATCTGTTCGAGCAAGGNAAGAAAAACGCACCATGTATCGTGTTNATTGATGANCTCGATGCTGTGGGCCGGCATCGCGGTGCGGGTCTTGGTGGCGGGCATGACGAGCGGGAACAAACNCTAAACCAGTTNCTTGTCGAGATGGACGGTTTNGAATCGAATGAAGGNGTCATCCTNGTGGCTGCGACAAACAGGCCGGANGTTCTCGATCCAGCGCTTTTGCGGCCAGGTCGTTTTGATAGGCGTATCATCGTTAATCGNCCNGACGTCANGGGGCGCGAAGGTGTACTNGNAGTNCACACGAAGAAGATTCCACTGTCTGATGACGTCGACATNAGTNTCNTGGCCCGTGGAACCNCAGGGTTNTCCGGCGCTGACCTTTCAAATCTTGTGAACGAGGCGGCACTTAATGCTGCTCGGTANAACCAGAAAACAGTACNGATGGCTGACTTCGAGTTCGCTAAGGANAAGGTCCTGATGGGTNCTGAGCGGCNCTCGATGATNATNAGTGACGAGGAGAAAANGANCACGGCTNTTCACGAGGCCGGCCATGCCTTGCTNACTGTCTTGCTGCCCAACGCTGATCCGATACACAAGGTCACTATCATCCCGCGTGGGATGGCGCTTGGTGTAACCNNGCAACTTCCTGTNGATGACAAGCANAGTTACTCGCGTGAATANCTTAATGATCAAATTGCTGTTCTGCTTGGTGGNCGAATAGCTGAGGAAATTACGAANGNTAGTNCGACCACGGGNGCNGGNAACGATCTCGAGCGTGTTACTGAGCTTGCCCGCAANATGATCTGCGAATGGGGTATGAGCGACACGATGGGGCCGTTGACGTTNGGCAAGAAGGAAGAACAGATCTTTCTTGGTCGCGAGATCGCNCAGCACCANGACTATAGTGAGGAAACTGCGATCCGGATTGATCAGGAGGTCAAGCGGGTTGTCATGGACAACTACAAACGNTCGCGTGCNCTCCTTGAGGAGAATCACGCGGTGTTAGTCAAGATGGCGGAGGAGTTGCTCGTGNGCGAAGTGCTGGAGGGTGCGCAGGTCNGGCGTTTGGTGGCTGGGNTGTCACTGGACGACCCGGAAGAGACCCCTGGCGCGTCGGGTAAACCGCCTTCGTCTGAGNAAGCGNCNGAGGAACAGCAGTCGGTGGTGCCGCCGCTGCCACCGCTCAACAAGCCACTCCCTCAGGAGTGATGTTANCGGCGTGCCCCGAAGCGGGTTTGAANTNTTCAAAAGACGCGCCGTTGATACCGAGAAAAGCNTACGATGTTCCGCTTGCGAANGAGGGTGTTCTTCGTCTTGGTNCCCGCACNCTAATTATGGGNGTCGTTAACGTGACGCCGGACTCNTTTNCGGGCGACGGTCATACTGACCCTGCTCAGGCGATTGCGAAAGGGCTTGCCTTGGTTGNTGCTGGTGCCGATATCTTGGACGTTGGTGGAGAGTCGACTCGNCCGGGTGCAACGCCACTTGANGCGGAGACAGAGGNGCGTCGCGTTGNGCCTGTGATTGAGGCGTTGGTAAACCAAACTAATGTTCCTATTTCAGTTGATACNTACAAAGCGGGTGTAGCGCGGGCTGCCCTGAATNGTGGGGCTTCGCTAGTCAATGACGTTAGTGGNCTAAGGTATGATCCGNACCTAGCTGGGGAAGTGGTGGTGCGACGAGCTGGANTAATNTTGTCNCATACACGNGGTCGTTCGAGCGACATGTACAGCCAAGCCAGCTACAAANCNGTAGCCGAGGAAATTATTACGGAATTAGAGTGGAGCCTAGAAGCTGCTTCCNATGCAGGNATTNCTAGGGAACACGTGATCGTGGACCCTGGNCTCGGTTTCGCCAAGCGCGCCGAGCACAGNATGGCCGNACTTGGCCAACTCGACCNGTTNCGTTTACTTGNTCGTCCGATTCTNGTGGGNCCTTCNAGGAAGTCCTTNTTNACGGCTGTGCTTGGNGACGTCCCGCCGNNCGAGAGGGAATGGGGCACGGCTGGNGCTGTTGCAGCGAGTGTGTTGTTGGGAGCCCATGTGGTTCGCGTACACGGTGTTCGTGAAATGNTAGACGTTGTGCGNGTCGCGGACTCGATTCGGATGCATNGGGAAGGCNTCGGCTTTACTGCGGCCGANCAATCTTGAAGTCAACTCTGTGAGGAGCTTATTCAATGATCGACTCACTGTCAGCGTTGGCGGGNCGGGTGCCGGNNAGCCTATGGGACATTATCGACATAGCGATNGTTGCCTTTCTNATCTATGAATTCCTGAAACTGATCCGNGGCACTCGTGCTGCGCAGATGGCNCTGGGNATNACNNTGATAGTGGCCTTGTTTTACGTTTCCCGCTTNGCTCCGTTGCAAACGGTCAACTGGNTGATTCGCAACATGGTGGGCTATGTGGTGTTCGCTGGAATTGTGCTATTCCAGGCGGATATACGGCGAGCCCTTGCTCACTTCGGGCGCGGACCGTTCTTTCGGCGTCTCGCNCGTGACGNCGATGACGACACCATCGAAGANATTGTTGTTGCAGCGGCGCAATTGGCTGCGCAACGTGTTGGTGCACTTGTAGTGCTGGAGCGCGCCATCGGTTTACGCAGTCACATTGAAAGNGGCATTCGGCTTGANGCGGCGCTGACCTACGATCTCTTAATTAGCATCTTCCAATCGACCTCACCGTTGCATGATGGCGCAGTAGTCATCCAGGAAGATCGCGTTGCTGCCGCAGCCTGCTTTTTNCCGCTAACGGTCAACCCACGGCTCGGACGNGAACTTGGTACNCGGCATCGGGCAGCAATAGGGGTATCCGAGGAGAGTGACGCTGTTGCGGTTGTTGTTTCCGAGGAGACAGGNCAGATTTCGCTTTCNCTCGGGGGTCGGATCGAAAGAGANCTTAGGCCNGATGAACTGCGAANGCGGCTACAGGCNCTCGNCATGCGCTCGCAATCCGGATNGGAGCCGGTCGNAAATNTNCAATGATTGTAAGNATCTTTCGTTACCTCGGCTTAAAACTAGTGGCCTTAGGCTTNGCAATTCTGCTCTGGTTCGCTGTGGCGGGCGAGCCGTTCGTCGANCGTGGATTACGAGCACCACTAGAATTTCAAAATATTCCNGAAGGCTTNGCGCTGTTGGGGGAGGTGCCGAGTACAGTCGATGTTCGGTTGCGTGGTGCGTCGGCACTACTCGGTGGNTTGNATTCGAGCGACGTAGTTGCTGTGGTGGATCTTGGTTCAGCGAAGTCGGGGCGCCGACTTTTTCACTTATCGCCGGACGAAGTCCGTGTTCCGTTTGGAGTGGAGGTGGCACAAGTCTCACCATCCACGATCCCACTAGCACTCGATCGGTCTGGTCGACGCTTCGTTCCGATCGTACCAGTGATTGAGGGCAACCCGGCCCCGGGCTACGTTGTGGGCGAAGTTTCTTCCCTGCCAAAGAGCGCGGAAGTTGTAGGGCCAATGAGCCAGCTGACTGAGCTTGAGGAAATCATCACCGAGCCAGTATTAATTACGGATGCGACTGAAACCATTGAAATCCTAGTCGGCGTGGGGGTTTCAGACGGAGCGTTGTATCTCCCGGAAGCTAGTCCGGCCCAAGTGACCGTTGAAATTATGCCGGCGGATCCGCAACGGGTAAGTCGCCGAGTCACGTTAGTTTTGAGGAACCTAGCCGCCAGCCTGCATGTTAGCCAGGACCCACCGATTGTCACCGTATGGGCTCAGGGACCCCGGGCGGCGCTCGACGGGTTTCGGGGTGAACTAGTTGACGCTTGGGTTGATCTTACCGGTCTCAACGCGGGTCATCACACTCTGCCGGTTCAAGTTGAGCTAGGTCCAGAGCTCGTCGTGGACGGGATCGACCCGGCTGTTGTTCAAATAGAAATTCGTTGATCGGGTAATCTTCCGTAACACCCTTTTTCATGACTCAGCGCTTGTTTGGCACCGACGGTATCCGTGGCGCAGCCGGAAAGTTTCCGCTGGATGGGCCGACGGTGATCCGGATTGGTGCCGCCCTAATGCGTTCTTTAGACCAGAACCATCTGGAAAAATCGGTTGTTATCGGTCGCGATACCCGCGAGTCAAGTCAATGGATTGAGCATGCTCTAGCAGTTGGCGCAGCGGCTGAGGGGGCTCGTGTTACGAGCATCGGTGTTGCACCGACGCCTGCGGTAGCTTTTCTGACAGCGTCAGGCGGATTCGATGCAGGGGTCGTGATTTCAGCCTCCCACAATCCCTATGGAGACAACGGGATAAAGATATTCACAGCGGGCGGTATCAAGCTCAATGAACAGCATGAAACGGCACTGGCCAAGATCGTCCTCGACGATTCTTGGACTACCCCTGACGCTGGGAGCGCCCCCGTTGTCGATTTAGAACTTCTTAGATTGTATCTTCAGCACATCCGTTCAGTGCTACCTAACCCGACCGGACTTGGGCCGATGCGCTTGGCTGTAGACTGCGCCAATGGTGCTACGGCAGGCGTCGCGCCGCGCTTGTTTGGCGAACTCGGTTTCGAAGTGATCACGACTGGTTGTGAACCGAATGGACGTAACATCAACGACGGATGCGGATCAACGCATCCCGAACACTTGTCACAATTCGTCAAGGCACGAGAATGTCCAATGGGCGTTGCCCTTGATGGTGACGGCGATCGCGCTATTTTTGTTGATGGTCGCGGCCATATCCTTGATGGCGATAAGGTGTTATTTGTCTGCGCGAAACATTTGCAGTCCGAAAATCGACTACGGGGCGACGCGGTTGTTGCAACTGAAATGAGCAACGTTGGATTAAAAATCTCCTTGGAAGACTTGGGGATCACCCTTGTCCGTTGTGCGGTCGGTGACAAATACGTCATGGAGACGCTAACGGAGCAGAAGTTAGCACTCGGTGGAGAGCAATCGGGTCACATTATCTTTCCCGATATCCTTCCGACTGGTGACGGACTCCTGACGACGCTGATGATATTACAGGCGATGACGGCGACTGGACGCGAGCTTGACTCGTTGGCCGAGGAATTGATGGTTTATCCGCAGGTTCTGGTCAATGTTCGCGTGCGCGAGAAGACGAATCTCGAAACACTCCCGGATGTTGCCGGGGTCATCGCTGAGGTTGAACAGCGGGTGGTTGAACAGAGGGGACGCCTCTTCGTGCGGTATTCAGGCACCGAACCAGTGCTGAGGATTATGCTCGAGGGTCGAGACCAGTCCAGGATTAAACACTGGGCTGAGAAAATTGCAGAGGTTGTGGAACGGCGGCTGGGTTAAGGTTCGGTGCGCCTCTGCAGTATCATTGGTTTGAAATGCGTTGTTCTGTTGGGCACCAGTTGGGTTGTCGATGAAACGTGAAGCGCTCGTCCTGCTTGCTTCGGGCACTTTGTTCGGATTGATCGTTGGTTGGGTGCTGGGTAGCCAGGAACCGGCTAGACCCTCAGAGCCGCCAGCGGTTGTTGCCCAGGCCGAAGGCGCGGGTAGTGCCGTTGAAGGTGCAAGCCCCCCTCCCTTGGATGAAGCGCGCGTGAGGGAACTCATGGCCGAAGCAGAGCGTGATCCCCGTGACGTTGTGACCCGGACAATGCTTGCCAACCTCTACTTTGNTNCAGATCGATTTCGGGAAGCCATTACGTGGTATGAGGCGTCCCTCGCGCTNAATCCGGACGATGTGAATGTGAGTACCGACCTAGGCGTTAGCTATTACTACACAAACCAGCCTGACCGCGCGCTTGAGCAATTCACGTATTCACTTGAGGTCGAACCAGAGCATGTTAAGACGATTCTGAATCTTGGTATCGTTCGCGCTTTTGGTAAGCAGGATCTAGCTGGGGCGGCCGAGGCCTGGGGTCGTGTGATAGCGATTGCGCCAGACAGTCCTGAGGGTCGGGCAGCGCAGCAGGCCTTGGAGAGTCTACGCTCGGCCCACGCCGGCGACGTGGGCACGACTGGATCGTAAATTCTAGGGTAGGCCTACCAAAATTCAGGTCTTCGCGATACCGATGTGGATTGGCTGGTTTCTTAGGATTTTGTTGATCGTTGTGGGGCTCAGGGCTCTTTGGAAGTTCTGCGCAGGTGTTATCGAAGGTGCTCAAGGGAAGCGTCGAACGGTGCACGGAAGCGTCCCCCTCGTCCGTGATCCAGTGTGCGGTACTTATGTCGTCCGTTCACGAGCCGTCGTGCTTCGGCATGGTGGTCAGATAGAATATTTTTGTTCTAAGACTTGCCAGCGTCGCTTTAGTGCTTGAGTCGGTTGTAATAGTTTTTAACCGAAGATTGCGAGTGTCACAACTTTGTCCGTGACGAGCCAACCAGAAGAACAAATTCGAGCCGATATCATCGAGGTGGGAAGGAGGCTTCACGAGCGCGGTTACGTTGCCTCCAATGACGGCAACATTAGCGTTCGTCTTGACGACGATCGCATCCTCACGACGCCAACCGGCGTATCAAAAGGATTTATGACGCCCGATATGATGGTCACGACCGACATGCAAGGTGTTCAACTTACCGGCGACCGCAAGGCTTCGTCGGAGCTGCTGATGCACTTGGCAGTTTACGAGCATCGTCCTGAGATCAAGGCTGTGGTGCACGCCCATCCTCCTGTGGCTACAGGTTTTGCGGTTGCGGGGATACCACTGGACCGAGCAGTGTTGGCAGAGGTTATCGTTCATCTCGGCAGTGTCCCTATAGCGGATTACGGGACACCCGCGACGTCAGAGCTCGCGGACGCTGTGCGCAAGTACATTTCGGCACACGACGGCCTACTATTGGCGAACCACGGTGCACTGACCGTGGCTCCAGAATTGTTCGATGCGTATTACCGGATGGAGACAATTGAACATTTCGCACGAATCAGCATTGTGGCCCGCCTGCTGGGCCGTGAGCGAGTTTTGTCGCGCGAGGAAGTCAGGCGGTTAGAGAAGCTGCGGGGTAATTATGGCCGCGGTTCGTCCGTTCCGATCCGATTCGGCGTGGGTGATGAAACGCAGAATGATGACATTAGTTATCAGTACGTCCAAGCACCGTCGTCTCCGGATGAACGTCTTGTGGATGATAGCAGCTCGAGAGGGACCACCGATGAGGTGGTCAACGGCGGCGAAATTCGATTAACATACGGCGAGTTGAAGGCATTGATAGAGGATGCTGTTAAAGCTCTGAAGTAGAGTGGTTCACCGCGCCCTTTGGTCAGACGGTGCTGCATCCGAATCGTGAACGCTTCCATCTGTCGGAAGACGCCGGATTTTCAGGACCCTGCTTGCTTAAGCTGATAGTAAGTTGCATCGATAGCGATTCCTGCCGGTCCTACGGACATTAGTTCTACTTTGGTGTACCTGCTCTGCAATGCCACCTTCGATACTCCTCACAAGCTGCGTGCCATCTTCGGTACTGACGCGACTTAAGACGGTCGGTCAGGTTGAGTTAGCGACGGATCATCTAACGCCCGCAGCGTTACAGGAGCGCGTGTCTGGAAAGCGTGCGCTTGTATGCGTAACGACCGATCGCATTGACTCAGCAGTTATAAACGCTGGCTGTGACCTCGAAATTATTGCAAACATTGCTGTCGGCTACGACAACATCGACTTAGCGGCGGCAACAGGCCAAGGTATATCTGTCACGAATACACCGGGGGTGCTAACGGAAGCAGTAGCCGAGTTAACTTGGGGAATGATCCTGTCGGTCACGCGGCGGATGGTTGAAGGGGATAGGCTGATCAGGCAGAAAGCTTGGAAGGGTTGGGCGCTCGATTTCATGCTTGGGATGGAGCTTAGCGGTAAACAGTTAGGGATTATCGGACCAGGCCGGATCGGTCGCGCAGTGGCAGCGCGAGCCCCAGCATTCGGGATGGAGGTTGTTTTTGCGAGTCGTTCCCGAGAGACTGTTGTAGCGAGCGAAAAGCCTTTGGTGCCGCTTGATGAACTTCTAGTCACATCAGATATTGTTTCGTTGCACGTTCCACTGAAGCCAGAGACTCGACACTTGATCAACCGCCAAACGCTGGCGCGCATGAAGCGGTCTGCCTATCTGATTAACACGGCCCGGGGGCCAGTGGTTGATGAGGAGGCGCTCAATTGGGCTCTCGACGAACGCCTAATTGCCGGCGTTGCACTTGATGTATTTGAAAGAGAGCCCGAGGTGCATCCGGGATTGTTACAGCGTTCGAACGTCGTGTTAGTGCCTCATTTGGGGAGCGCAACCCACGAAACACGCGTGGCGATGGCGGACTTGGCCGCACGAAACGTTGAAGCAGTTCTTCAGGGCCGACCACCATTAACCCCGGTTGTGCAGGCGGACACTAAGCCGTGAGTAAAGTGCGTCCGGCATCTCGAGCAAAATTACGCCGTCGGTCACCTGTAGCGCCCATACTCCGCCAGTTGGGACAAGCGATTCAACAACTGGAGGTGCCGGCGATGGAAAAAATTGCTGACGGTAATGTAGACGAGGCGTTTCGGGTCCTTGTCGGAACGATGCTTTCGGCCCAGACGAAGGATGCGGTGACTCTGGCCGCGTCTACCCGACTATTTGAAGTTGCGACGACCCCAACTGCACTTGCTCAATTATCCGTGCACCGGATCGAACGACTGATTTATCCTGTGAGTTTCTATCGCCATAAAGCCAAGCACGTCAAGGCCACGAGCCGGCTACTTTTGTCACAACACGGTGGCAAGGTTCCGACGACGATGGGAGAGTTGCTCGGCCTGCCAGGTGTTGGACGCAAGACTGCTAATCTGGTGTTGACCTTGGCCTACAAGAGTACTAGCAACATCTGCGTAGATACTCATGTCCACCGGATTTCCAACCGGCTTGGCTGGGTGAAAACCAAGACGCCCGAACAGACCGAACAAGCACTGTATGAAGTTGTCCCTCGGCGGTGGTGGCCACGGGTAAATCAATTCCTAGTCACGTGGGGACAGAACGTGTGTAGACCAGTCTATCCGGTCTGTGAGCGGTGTGCTATCGAAGACACATGCCCTCGTCTCGGCGTGACACGAATCGGGCGATGAGTTGTAACGTCAGCGCTTCGGATGCCTAGTGCGATGATTTTACGAGATCGGTATAGCGCACTTTGTCGAACCCGAAGGCGACATGGCGCCCAACGATCAGTACCGGGCGGCGAATGAGTTTTGGGTTGTCAGTCATTAGAGCGATCGCCTCACGTTTCGACTTCGGCAGAGCACGGCGTTTGAACACAGGGCTCCGCCGGCTAACAAAGT
>PBHT01000035.1 GCA_002720285.1 Acidobacteriota bacterium
CCCATACCTCGCCCAGCAACCAGATCGATCCTAACCCCAGCTTCGTTCAGGGCTTGTAAAACGCCGGCATGATAAGCACCAGCCGTACCAGCACCATTAAGGACGAGTGCCGTCCGGAGGCTCGGCGAGTAGGTCGGCTTACGAGTGTCTATGTTAGCGTCTGTCATTCAACCGTCGTGTACAGTTGTTAGCTTGAGGAGCTCGAACTTTCGAGTACCAGTTGGCGTGGGCGCTTCTAACTCATCACCTTCCACCTTACCCACAACTGCACGACCGATCGGTGAGGCAGTCGAAATCCATCCCTTGTCAGGCTCAGCATCCTCAGGCATAACGAGATGATAGGTCACCGACCCTCCACCCAACTCTCGTAGTTCAACCGTGGAACCGAATCCAGCCCGATCTCTCGGCAGTTTCTCAAAATTCATTAAGGAGACCTGGGATGCGCGCGCCTGGAGCATTGAAACCCTCGCCTGAACCAATCGTTGACGCTCCTTCGCAGCCTGATATTCAGCATTTTCGCGGAGGTCACCAAGTTCACGAGCCCGTTGAATCTCCTTAGGGAGCTCGTGTTTGAGCTCTCGTTCGAGCTTCTGAATCTCATCATCGAAACGTTTAAGTAGCGGCCCTTTAACCATTGGATTACGACACCCACCAGATACAAAAATCGTCCACAGTCTCGCCTCCCAAGACTAGCACAGTCTGTTATTCTGCTCTGGTAGCGCCGCGCCCTACTACAACAGGCCGTGGTAATCACCGTATCAGGTGCTCCGACGTGGACCAAATCTCTAGTCGAAGAAACGACATCGTCACCGCATTTCGTACCGCCGCCGCTGGGCAGCAGGAACGGCTACTACTCGATGGCAGACATCTCATTGAAGAGGCGCTACGGGCTAACCTCTCCATCAAAACCCTGGCAATGACGGCTTCGCGCCTAGCTGATAACCCTTTACTCGCAGAGTCATTGGTCGAAGTAGGCACTAAGGTGATTAGCGTTACCGAAAGTGTGATGGATGTAATTAGTCCGGTCGTTACTCCATCAGGAATTGTCGCTCTTGCTGAGCGGCCACTCGTAACCGTTGACGATGTCCTGCGTAGAACTCCCCAGTTCGTCATTGGACTAGTCGACGTCCAAAATCCTGGAAATCTTGGCGCTGTCATACGCACCGCGGAAGCTGGTGGGGCTACCGGAATTGCAGCAACCGGAAAAAGCGCAGACCCCTACAGCTGGAAAGCCTTACGAGGAGCGATGGGTGGAACATTTCATATTCCAGTCACGTGGCCTACTGCCTCGTTGTCGTTCATTGCCGACGCCCGGGCGTCTGGACTCAAAGTTGTGGCTGCAGCTGCGGGTAGGGGTAAATCGCTATACGAGATCGATTTAACGGTGCCAACCCTCGTCATGGTCGGCGGTGAAGGCTCTGGCCTTTCGCAGGAGATCGTTTCTGCAACTGACCAAGCTCTCTTCATTCCAATGCCAGGCTCTGCCGACTCACTCAATGCTGCAACTGCCGCTGCCCTGATTATTTACGAAGCGTTTAGGCAGCGTTACCTCGCCGGTGCTTCCTCATTGGAAGGTAACTGATGATGGAGTCGAACAACCTTTTCTCTGATCCCAATCAAGACGCATCTCAGGGTGCAGCTTCGCCGCTCGCTGAACGAATGAGACCGCGTTCATTGGCTGAATTCGTCGGTCAACACGATTTGCTTGCACCAGGCCGCCCACTCCGAAAAGCGATTGAACTCGATACACTTCAATCAATTATTTTATGGGGTCCGCCAGGCACTGGAAAAACTACCGTCGCCAGACTGATCGCTGTCGATACACGTGCACACTTTATAGCCTTCAGCGCAGTGCTCTCAGGAATTCGAGAAATCAAGACTGTTATGGCTGAGGCTCAGGATGCACGAAAGCGGTTGGGCAAAAGCACAATTATTTTCATCGACGAAATTCATCGCTTTAATAAAGCTCAACAGGATGCATTCCTGCCCCGAGTCGAAGCTGGCGACATCACGCTCGTCGGAGCCACGACGGAGAACCCGTCATTTGAAGTGAACGCAGCGCTCCTCTCACGATCTCGAGTTTTTGTCCTAAAGCCATTAGAAGTAACTGACCTCATAACTATCCTCACACGCTCCCTCGGCGATCGAGAACGTGGACTTGGTGNCTGTGGTCTGACTGCAACGTCGGAGGCCCTAGAAGCAATTGCTCGCCATGCAAACGGCGATGCCAGAGTAGCACTCAACCTGCTCGAACTCGCAGCAACGTTGGCCCAGAGAGAGGACCCGGAAAGTGAATTACAGCAAGAGGGCTTACCGATAACCATTGATACATCCTTACTTGCCGATTTACTCCAACGACGAGCTCTCCTCTACGACAAAACCGGCGAAGAGCATTTCAATCTCATCTCAGCTCTCCATAAGTCGATGCGCAATAGCGACCCTGATGCGTCGGTCTACTGGCTTTCCAGAATGCTCGAAGCAGGTGAAGACCCACTNTACATTGCACGNCGCTTGGTTAGGTTTGCCTCTGAGGATATCGGTAACGCCGATCCACGTGCCTTGATGCTCGCGGTGGCAGCNAGGGAAGCCGTGCACTTTATCGGNATGCCNGAAGGCAATACCGCCCTNGCACAGGCTGTGCTCTACCTAGCAATGGCGCCAAAGAGCAACGCCGTCTACACCGCCTATACACGCGCCGCTGCAGATGCACACGACCGCACCGCAGAACCAGTNCCCCTCCACCTCCGCAACGCACCGACAAAACTTATGCGGTCTCTCAATTATGGAAAACACTACCGTTACGCACACGATGAGCCAGGAGCCGTCACCGAGATGGACTGCTTACCCCCTGAACTGCAGAAGCGCCAATACTACAGGCCGANCGACCGTGGTTACGAGCGAACTATCTCCGAACGTCTACTTGAATTGAAGAGGTCGAAAGCCAAGAAGAATNGGAAGACGTGAGAACGAGCCTTATGAATTTCCTAAAACACTGACTGAATCACGAGACGTCGACCAAGCCTAATTAGGAGATTGCAATAGAAGCCCTCACTTGTGCATCGTCGGCCTTAACAATACCCAACCGATGATGAACAAAGCTACACCGCCAGCGAAAGTACGAGGACTCGGGCCGAGTGGCCCGGCATTGACAATTGCAAACAACAATATCGACATTCCTAAGAGTTGCAGAAATCGGCCTGTGTAGTAGAAAGCCCAATGCATTACGACCGCTCAAAACTACGCTCAATCTCACGCCGCCCAAGGCGGAGTAAGACAGGACGCCCGTGAGGGCACACGGTTGAGTATGAGGTACGACCGAGTTCATCGAGAATGTATCGCATCTTTTCTGAGGTTAACGGGTCATTCGCCTTTACGGCCGCGTGACAAGCNGTGGTCGCCGCAATCNGACGTAGCGCCTCATCNACACCATGGCTAGCATCAAGCTCATCCAGATCGTTAGCAAGAATTCGAATTGCGTTTTCACAATCACCAAGTGTCAATAGCGCTGGCACAGCCCGAACCCGTACATCTTCCCCACCAAACGGTTCAATATCGAAGCCTATCTGAGTCAGCGCCTCGACATGTGTTGCGAGTCCCTGACGTTGACCAACGGATAACTTCAGCAAAATGGGCTGAAGTAGTCGTTGACTCTCTAAACGACCCGAGGATAAACGGGTCATTACACGTTCGAATAACACACGCTCATGGGCTACGTGTTGATCAACTACAACGATGCCTTCCTCATCCACGGCAACTATGAAGGTGTCGCGAAATTGTCCCAGAGCTATCATCGGCTTGATGCCACCGCCAGGCTGTGACACAGAAGTGACCACCTCGTTCTCAGGGACATTTCCAGGTATCAGAGTCGCTGGTGATTCCCGCACGAAAGCAGCTACCACTGGCGTCCACCGGCTCGGAATTGATGCTCCGACCATGACTTCAGGAATCGGGATTACCTTAGGTTCGTTGAGTTCTGTCGCCATTAACTTAGAGTGCAGTTGAGAGGGACCACTTTCACCAAGGGCCTCGGTTAGCGTACGCCGCAACACCTCGTGGACGAATGATTGATCCAAGAATCGCACCTCGGCCTTCATCGGATGTACGTTGACATCGACCCGATCAGCGGGCACCTCGATGAATAGATGCACTTCNGGTCGACGCTCCTTGATCGTCGCTCGACTNTAGGAATCAATGATCGCATGTGCAACTGTTCGGTCCTTCACGATTCTCCGGTTCACAAAAATATTCTGTGNNCCACGTGANGGTCGTTGNTTNGCNAGAGCTGCGACATAGCCACTAATCGCTATTTCCCCAACCTTTTTCTGAACCTCGAGGAGATCTGGCCTGTCACCATAAAGCTGATAAAAGCGTTCCNTNACCGTTTCGGTCGGGCCGCATTGCACCACTTGCCGCCCAGAACTCTTCAAACTGAATCCGACCTCCGGATAACCTAACGCTAATTGCGTTACCAGTTTTGACACTCTGGCTGATTCCGCCCTGTCTGATTTGAGGAATTTCCGACGCGCCGGCATGTTAAAGAAAAGGTCACGGATTTCGACCAGCGTGCCTACTGGCGCCCCCACCTCGCGAACCGAGGTAGTCACGCCACCACTCACTTCGATCAGCGTCCCGGCAACTTGACCACGACCGCAAGTTCTAAGTTTTAGACGGCACACGGATGCCACGCTTGGCAACGCTTCACCGCGAAACCCCAACGTATGGATAGCAGCAAGGTCACTTGATTTCGCCAGCTTACTGGTCGCATGTCGCTCAAGCGCTAGAATCGCCTCGTCTGGCGACATTCCTTCACCGTCATCCTCAACTGAAATAAACCTCTTCCCCCCTAGTTCAATCGTTACGCTGATCCGTCGTGCTCCAGCATCCAGAGCATTCTCGATAAGCTCCTTAACAGCAGACGCGGGCCGCTCAACCACCTCACCCGCAGCGATCTGGTTNGCNAGCTCAGCGGAAAGACGAATGATCTTAGCCATGACGTTCGGAGACGTCGAGACTCAAGCTGAATCGCGTAGCGCGGCCTGGGCTGCGGCCAAGCGAGCGACCGGTATACGAAACGGTGAAGCACTAACATAATCGAGTCCTACTTGATGAAAAAAGTGTACCGACGCAGCATCACCGCCGTGCTCACCGCAGATCCCAAGCTTCAGGTTCGGTCGGGTTTGCCGCCCCCGTTCTACCCCAATCCGCACGAGGTCGCCTATACCCACAGTGTCGATTGACTGGAAAGGATCCCGCTCAATCAACTTAAGGTCCNGATAAATTCTNAGAAATCGNCCAGCGTCATCGCGTGAAAAGCCGTAGCCCATCTGTGTAAGATCATTCGTNCCAAACGAAAANAAGTCTGCCTCTAATGCAATTTCATTGGCGGTGACCGAACTACGTGGCACCTCAATCATGGTTCCCACGAGGTATCGCACTTTCACTCCTTGNGCGTCCATGACTTCAACCGCCACCCGATCGACGATTGNTCTCTGTGCTCGGAGTTCACGCACGTCGCCAACTAAGGGAATCATTATTTCGGGAATTACCTTGACACCTTCCTTCGCGAGACGGCAAGCAGCTTCAATGATGGCGNGAGACTGCATCTCAGTGATCTCNGGATAAGTGATNCCGAGCCTAACGCCACGATGGCCAAGCATNGGNTTAAACTCGTGGAGTTGCTCCACTCGTCGTAACACTTGTCGCTTGGACTCGACAGCCTCATCNACTTCCCCCCGTGCCTCGGCGATAGCTATATCAACCATCAACTCTTCACGTTTTGGTAGAAATTCGTGAAGAGGAGGATCGATCAGACGAATGGTCACCGGCTGCCCTTCCATAACCTTAAATAGGCCATAGAAGTCGTCCCGTTGTAGAGGAAGCAAGTTGTCAAGCGCCGCACGACGGTCAGTTTCATTGTCCGCCATGATCATTTGCTGGACAATCGGAATGCGTTCTTCGCCGAAAAACATGTGTTCCGTCCGACAGAGTCCGATTCCTTCAGCTCCAAATGCGCGAGCAATCGTTGCCTGATCGGCCAAGTCCGCGTTTGCCCTGATTCCGAGGCGNCGATGTGTATCAGCCCACNGAAGNAACCGTTCAAATCGTTGATAAATCTCGGAATGTTTGCCATCGAGATCGCCCCCAAGCACTTGGAGAATCTCACTTGGCTTTGTAGCCACCTGGCCACACTTCACCTCNCCTGTCAGTCCATCGAAGGATAAGTATTCGTTTTTGAGTATCTCTACACCGCCAACTCGCACACGCCCTCGCCCCTCATCAATCTCGAGCTCCCCAGCCCCGACGACCGANGGNTTACCCATCTGTCGGCCAACCACCGCTGCGTGAGATGTCATGCCGCCTGTCGCCGTCAATACACCTTGAGCAGCATACATNCCGTGAATGTCATCTGGCNCGGTCTCCTTCCGAACNAGCAATGCAGGTTCACCCTTTNNTTCACATAAAACGGCATCATCAGCAGTAAATACAACATGACCAGAGGCTGCGCCGGGTGAAGCAGGCAGCCCTTCGGTCACCGTTGGTAAGGCGCGCCAAGCCTTTGGATCAAAAATAGGCACGAGCAACTGCGTCAGCGACTCGGGATCGACTAGCGAGAGTGCTTCCCTAGAAGACAACCGCTTCTCCGCAACAAGGTCGGTGGCAATAACGACCGCGGCGTATCCCGTTCGTTTGCCGCTGCGGGTTTGCAACATATACAGCTCTTCGTCCTGAATTGTGAACTCAAAATCCTGCACATCACGATAGTGTCGTTCNAACCGAGAAGTAATTTNTCTGAGCTGGCGGTAGGCGCTCGGCATCAGNTTTTCCAACTCGGCGATCGGCTTTGGAGTTCGAATGCCAGCCACGACATCCTCACCCTGAGCGTTAACAAGAAACTCGCCGTAGAACTCCTTCTGACCNGTAGCTGGATTTCGTGTGAATCCTACGCCGGTGGCCGACCGATTGCCGGTATTCCCAAACACCATTAACTGGACATTCACAGCCGTTCCAATGTCGCTCGGAATATCGTAAATTCTTCGGTACTCGATCGCACGCGGATTCTGCCATGATTGAAATACAGCATCACGAGCCATTTGAAGTTGTTGATACGGATCTTGGGGGAACACTTTTCCTGTCTTCCGTTTGACAAGTCGCTTGTAACGATCAATGACGATCCTTAACGCTTTTTCACTAAGCCCCGTATCCTTCCGCGTGCGTTGGTCGCGCTTGACTCGTTCAAACACACCATCAAACGCTTCCTTCGGAATTTCTAACACCACATTGCCNAACATCTGTATNAAACGNCGGTAGCTGTCCGCTGCAAAGCGACCNTTCCGCGTCTTACGNTTTAGACCTTCAANCGTTTTGTCATTCAGNCCAAGATTNAGAATTGTGTCCATCATGCCGGGCATTGAGAATNTCGAACCAGACCTGACNGACACCAAAAGAGGGTTCTCTGTTGAGCCGAACTTAGCATCAGTGACNCGCTCGAGNCGCATAAGATGCTTAAGGATTTCTTTGTCTAANGANCNTGGTAANTTTCCTCCNCGCGCGTAGTAGAGCCCACAGACNTCNGCCGATATCGTAAANCCTGGCGGTACGGGGAGACCTGCGTTAGTCATTTCTGCCAAACCCGCGCCCTTGCCACCCAGCGAGTTCCGCATATCCCGGTTCCCCTCGGCCTTACCTTCGNCGAAGAAATAGACNTTNTTNGCTGTTCGGGCCTTTCTTGTCACTCGCCCACGACCGTTTTTCCNNGTCGTTTTCCGCTGTGCGGCACGANGNCCNCGGACAACCTTTTTCGTTGNTTGTTTCCTAGNTCTNTTTGTCATTCCCTTTGCNCACTACTAGTCANNTTCCAACATCANCGGTCAGATGACTANCNCTGCCCTCACCAGNCTCGACNACGATNTCTGAAATATCCGCCAACTGAAGAATCAGACGCTCCAACCTCTTCATCAGCCTTAGCCGNGCAACCCGAACNACTGGATCGTCNGCCATGACAAANACCTCCGAAAAAAATCTATTAACAGNAGGACCGAATTTNGCCGCCTCGGTAAAGCCNCGNCGAAAATCCTCGCCGNCATCGATGACGTCTTCAATGANCGGTTGGCGAGCTTCGATCTCNGCCAATAAATGGCGCTCAGCNTCTTCCGTGAGNAGGCTTCCTAGATCGGNNCTGGACTGCTCAGCCTTTTCATAGTCGGNATCGGATAAATCGCNCGCGATGTTCCGAACCCGCTTAAACGCCATGGCGAGCTGCTTGAACTCTGACGATTCAGTAAANTCAGGAAGCACCTCGAGTTTCCCNCGAGCTTCCAAGGGCNTNACCTCTGAACCAGTTGCCCTGATNACCGCTCTGACGTTACGAATATCATGCCCCCTCTGATCCAGAACGTAATGCANTCGCTCCAGCATGAANGTCGAAACAGCTTCTTTAACATTNGCATCGGNCTTCCATGACTCGAAGGGTAAGGCNGCNGCGGCAAGNAGGTCGTCNCACGATGGCCGTNCAGTCAACCCAGTCAGTTCCGGNAAATCTAAGAGAATNTTAAAAATGCCATGCGCCTGTCGCCGAAGACCGAACGGGTCNCGAGAGCCAGTTGGACGCTCTCCGACGCTGAATAATCCCACGATTGTGTCGAGTTTGTCGGCAAGCGCTACNGCNGCCCAGGTAACAGCACCCGTCCCGAGATCANNTGCAGTGGGACGTGCCNCGGGCTCNGGACTAACGGGCAAATAGTGATAATAAATNGCTTTCCAAACAGGTTCGGNAAGCTGATGCTCCAAAGCGTAAATGCCTCCCATGATGCCCTGCAGTTCTCCAAACTCNCCCACCATCTCGGTCACTAAATCGGCCTTCGCCAGCCGAGCNGCCTTACAGGTATCAGGACGCACATCGTTGCGATTGAAAATCTTGTCNACAATCCAGCCTGCCAGCTTCTCAATCCTTTCNGATTTCTCTCGATAGCTTCCTAAGCGTTTATGAAAGAGCAGTGTGTCTAATCGGGTAAGCCTTGACTCGAGCAGAATTTCACGATCAGCCTCCCAGAAGAATCTTGCATCTCGNAAGCGAGCCGCTATTACCCGCTCGGCGTTTCGCGAGACGCGTTCACTGTTNNTTNNGGCTGTGTTCGTCACAGCCAGAAAGACCGGTAAAAGGCTCTGGNCAGNACCTGCTANTGGGAAAAAGTGTTGGTGATGCATCANCGTCGTTGTGAGCACNTCNCGGGGNAATTCGAGAAANGTTTCATCGAACCTACCNTCCACAACCTGTGGCCANTCAACAAGGTCTGATACTTCTTCAAGCAGCGCNGAAACTGAAGGAGATGCNAGATCTACTGANCCACTATGCTCCTCAGCTNTAGCGAGCAGGGCCTTCTGAANCTTCTGCNGGCGTTCAGNGTGATCGAGCACNACAAACCTCTCNNCGACCTTTGCTCGATAGTCTGCTATTGACTTCACCTTNANAGGCTCACTTGCCCTCTTACCAAGAAAACGATGGCCATAGGTAAAATTGGANGACTGGAGCGCCTCCACATCANTNNNCTCTGCCAAGGTGGTTCGACCAATCTCAAACGGNACCACNTGCCCACCAAACAGAAACAAAATCCATCGAATCGGNCGTCCAAACATCAGNTCGCCANGACCATCGTCGAGCGCTGCGTCCCACTGCATCTGTTTCGGAAAANTTANGTCACGGAGTGTNGCAGCAAGNACTGCCGGCAACACNGCNGTTGACGCCGCNCCCGNCTGATGACGCGAGTAAGCAAGATACCGTCCTTTCGGNGTGTCAANCTCAATNAGNTNAGAGANTTCNGAGNCNTNCTTACGAGCAAAGCCTGTCGCCGCCTTAGTTGGCGCNCCATCAGAAGTNTAGGCCGCTGCCACTGCTGGTCCGGTAATCAGTTCCTCCACATCACTCTGGTGNTCGGNAAGTTTGGCNACTGTCACAACGAGCCTTCTCGGTGTACTGAAAGCCTCCNGTGGACTNCCNNNCGGAATCCTCGCNTCGNTCAANCGAACTTCCAGNTGGCGNGCAAATTCAAGTGTCACCTTTGGCAACCAAGCTGCTGGNAACTCTTCGCANCCGATCTCGATTAAAAGCTCTCGTTCCATCCAGTCTTAACCTGNATTCANANCTNGAGNATGCAGGTGTTAGTCACCTGCTTCANTNACCTCTCCATTGTCGANNTATGCTNGCGCGATCGCAACNGCGAGTTTCCTCACTCGAAGAATATAGGCCGTGCGNTCNGCTACNCCTATCCCGCTACTTGCGTCAAGNATNTTAAAAATGTGGGAACACTTAAGACAGTAGTCCAGTGCAGGAATTACGAGACGCGTCTTAAGCAACNTCTNCGCAAAAGCCTCATACTGCTCAAATAANCCTCGATGGAANGAAGCAAAGTCTTCGGGTGNCTGGTCGACCNTTCCAAACACATATTTTGATTGTTCGACCTCNTCTTGTAATCGAACCGNACCATACTTGACNCCCGGNGACCACTCAATATCAAAAACATTGTCCACCNTTTGCAACAACATGGCGATACGCTCTAGGCCATAAGTGATTTCCGTGGAAACTGGAGACAACACCTGGCCACCTGCCTGCTGAAAATAGGTGAACTGCGTAATTTCTTGACCATCGAGCATTACTTGCCAGCCAATCCCCCANGCACCCAAGGTTGGGGACTCCCAATTATCCTCCTCAAATCGAACATCNTGGNCCGCGCAGTTGATGCCACACGCNTCGAGACTCTCCAAGAAGAGTTGTTGAGATNGGTCTGGGGATGGNTTCAAAAGCACTTGAAACTGATGATGCTTAAATAATCGGTTCGGGTTCTCACCAAAACGACCATCGGCNGGACGCCGNGAGGGNTGAACGTAAGCNACCCGCCATGGGGACGANCCTAGCACCCGTAAGAACGTTTCNNGGTGCATTGTCCCCGCTCCAATCTCNAAATCGAGCGGCTGGTNNATCAAGCACCCTTTCGAAGCCCAATAGTTGGATAGGGCAGAAATGAGATCTTGAAAAGTCACGATTCGTCTTATGGAANCTCAGCGAGCGATGACACCGCAATCAATTCTGCAATNCNCNCATCACTCGCATCGATCTCAACTCCTTATCCAAATGTGTAGCTATTAACGAGCTGTGAGCCGCNTCTANTTCACGNCTAATCTGAATTGACCACGNTATCNNCTCCAAGTCGGCTGGTCNAATTCGTGACGCATCATGAAGAAACCTGATCGACAACGCCGACAATCGCAAGCCCTCTCTCNGCTCTCCACAGCTNGGACAGAGAAACATCCCTTCTCTAGCTGAAATCCACNCACCGCCGTCTTCNAGTGCGGCCNCACACTCGTGACATNCAATCGCCGGCGGGTANACCCCNTGTANCCGAAGCANCCAATACTCGAAATANCGNGCCAGCCGCTCGANCGACACNCCTGAAACCATCGCCTCAACTATCGATNCTCCGAGNCGGTATAAGCGCTCATTTGGATCGGCCTCCTGAGCACATTCGTCGACNAACTCGGCAAAGTATCCAATGTAGTTCAACGANCCCNANTCTCGTNNTGCTAANGGGGACCGNACCGTCTCCACNTCACTNACACGCACCANGTCTCGATNTTCCCGTTCGTAGTAAGACACANGCACGCACGTAAACGGTTCCAAGGCTCCAAGGAATCTTGACNNNGTACGNCTGGCACCCTTAGCCACNCCACGTTTCTTACCTCGGTCGCTNGTCAGAAAGACTACGATNCGGTCAGCTTCTCCCAATCGGTAGGTNCGAAGNACAAGAGCCTCCGAACTAAACAGCGGCATAGTCAGCNACGGCAGCGCCCCNCAAGGTGNCTTAGTCCTCCGGACACCCNGACGCGCAGTATTCTAATGTACTCGNAGCCTGTTTTAGGTGATGNNTTAGATGAGNTANNGCAGAAACAACGTACCNAGCCCCAGAAACGATAAGAAGCCNAAAACATCAGTCAGGGTCGTAATAAAGACCGAAGATGCCAGCGCTGGATCAANATTTAACGCCCNCAGCACNATTGGGATTAGGGTCCCAGCAGTCGCTGCAACCAGCATATTCAAGATCATCGCCAANCCCAGNATTAGCCCNAGGACGGGNTTCCCCTGCATGGCCCAAGACACACCCGCAGCAACAAAGCCCAAGACAAGACCGTTCCCAAGNCCAATCAGGACTTCCTTNACCAATGCTTTCCGGGNGTTTCCCCACGTTAATTCACCCAACGCGATNCCTCGGACCGTGACCGTGAGTGTCTGGGTNGCTGCNTTACCACCCATACCAGCTACGACTGGCATGAAGACAGCAAGTGCCACCACCTGACTGATNGTNTCCTGAAAAAGCGCNACGACCGCGGCNGCCATNATGGCCGTTACCAAATTGACACCAAGCCACGGTAGACGCTTACGTAAGGCCTCGGCCGGNGGCGTAGAAATGTGTTCATCACCCGCCATTCCAGCTAAANGATAAATGTCCTCAGTCGCCTCATCCTTAATGACATCAATCACATCGTCCACNGTAATGATGCCCACCAATTTGTGTTCCTCATCNACAACGGGAATGGCCAGNAAGTTATANGACGCGACCATCCGTGCCACCTCTTCCTGGTCTGTGTCGACGCGTGAGCTCATTATGTCGGTCGTCATGATCCGCTTAAGTGGCGTTTCNGTCGNAACCAANAAGAGCCTCCGCAAAGACACNACACCNACTAAATGCCGNCGCACGTCTACGACGTAAAGGTAGAANACCATCTCTACATCTCGTGACGTCTGAAGCGCCGCGATNGCCTCACCTGCGGTCAGATCTTCGGACAACGCAAANACATTAGGATTCATGATGCGGCCAGCCGTCTGCTCGGCGTATTCGAGCAGATTCTGNACATCGCCNGCNTCACGTCGCTCCAGTAAATCGAGAACTGCGATTGATAACGTCTCTGGAAGATGNTCGATTAGCGCTGCGGCATCATCACTCGGCAGCTCTTGAAGNAGCTCAGCCAGGTCTTCAGCTGACCGATCGGCTAGCATTGCAGCACCGGNTTCTGGTCCCANCTCNCTAATCGCNTCCATCGCGAGCCTGCTGTAACGTTCCACTAGNAACGCNAAACTGTCGCGCCGATCGCGNTCGGTCAGCTCNCCAAANACNTGNGCGAGGTCTGCTGGATGCTGCTTCTGGAGGAGATTGAGGAGGTTAGCGTTCGCACCGATCCGCTGCAGTCGCTTGACTGACTCGAGCACCAGNTCGATTCGGCGCTGGGCAGGCATGGTTCATTCTCACAGCAGNNGGTTTCCGGTCCGATGGGNAACTGTCGTCGTTCATAGNGCGATCAGNAACCNCTCACGATACCACAGAACTCTCTAAGTGTNACATNCTCNATGTCCATCAAANCACGAGAATAAACTAAGAACATCAAACTNTCTTTNTCTTATTACCATCNNAACTTNTNCAGACAAACAGCNNCACCACCCCTTCGGGTGTGCTGCNCACCNTTTNTTNTCTCGACCNGANTATTAGGNAATCNGAATNGTTNCGGNGTGCTCAGACCAACTCAGTCGCCNGAGCTCAGCATACCGAGGTCGTTGAGNAGGCGATCGNTTTCACGCCAGTCAGAACGCACCTTAACATGTAGNNCAAGNTAGACCTTAGTGTCGAAAAAGCTTTCAAGCTCTTTNCTAGCNTCCATGCCAATCGTCTTCACCATCGACCCACCTCGACCGACCACGATNGGCTTCTGCGAGGCCTGCTCCACTATGATCGAGCAATGGAGACGNATTATGCCCCGTTCATCCACCTCNTGAAATTNGTCTACCACGACCGCACTCGAAAAGGGAATTTCTGCGTGCGTATGTTGCAATAACTTTTCCCGAACGGTNTCGGCTACAAAGAATNTCTCGGGTTGATTGGTCAAATAGTCTTCGGGATAAAGCGGGTCACCATCCGGTAGATGCTTCAGAAGCAACGANTCCAATTCAGGCACTCCATCACCAACCAACGCCGATACCGGCACAATCTCTTNNAACTCATNNNGCTGGCGATACCAATCAATCATCGGCAGTAATTTCNGTTTCGCTATTAGATCGATCTTATTAAGCACNAAAAACACTGGACTCTTAACGCGCCTCAACTGCTGCAATATAAATCGATCGCCACCNCCAATNATCTCAGCAGCATCCACTATTACCCCAAGCACATCGACACGACGAATCGAGTCAAGGGCCATTTCTACCATCCGAACATTCATACGGTGCAAGGGCCGATGAATTCCAGGCGTATCCATAAAGACCGCCTGNCCAGATGGATAACTTTTGACTCCGATNATCCGGTTTCGTGTCGTTTGTGGCTTATCCGAAACAATTGCAAGCTTCGCCCCAATAATNTTGTTGAGGAGGCTAGACTTCCCGGCATTGGGTCGCCCGANTAANGATATGAAACCAGCCTTCATAAGCGCTTAACNNCACTGGGAGCACTANNNATCANAANTATCACTATNGGACCGGGCAAGNAGNCCCANGTTCACNCCACCACGGCGAAGGCATTCCCGTTCAACTCGAGCCATGCGCCCGTTGTCACTAGTGTGATCNTANCCAAGNAAGTGCAGTAACCCGTGAAGTGCGAGGATCTTCAACTCNGCTATCCTAGAATGNCCCACTCTTCTNGCTTGACGANTGGCNCTTCCCAGGCCAATAACAATATCCCCAAGATATCGTTTCGCTCTGCGNTCTTTAAGGTGNGTTTCCTGTTCTTCCATTGGAAACGACAGNACGTCAGTNACCCGATCAATNCCACGAAACTGTCTGTTCAACGCGCGGATCTTCGNGTCCGATACCAACGCAATCGTAANCACCCCNNTCGCCGAGGCTGGTGCAGCCATGAGAAGCCACTTTCTCAGATTGTTCTGCCTAATNCCTCGTCCCAATCCGTCGGTCACAGTGACAACTAGTCGCCCNCGGGAACCCCGACCGCGGCCAATAGACATATCAGCGTTTAAATGACTAGTCGTCTCTNTCGGAAACAACTGAAGGCCAAGGCCTTTCGACTNCACGCACCGGTCGCTTCANACCNNCACCTCTNACTGAACCGGGCGAGAATACATCGTAGGCCTTAACGATTTGCTGCACAAGNCCGTGGCGCACAACGTCGCGGTCATCGAATTTGATAAACGCGATCCCATTGATCTGACGAACGATGNCCATCGCCTCAATTAAGCCTGANACNCGGTCTGACGGAAGATCGATTTGGGTNATATCACCCGTAATTACAGCTTTNGATCCAAAGCCGAGGCGCGTAAGAAACATNTTCATCTGCTCAGACGTTGTGTTTTGCGCCTCGTCAAGAATGACGAAGGCGTCGTTCAGGGTTCGACCACGCATGAACGCAATTGGTGCAATCTCGATCACGCCACGGCTAAGGAGATGCTCGACCTTTTTAGCGTCGAGCATGTCGTAAAGTGCATCATAAAGAGGACGCAGATAGGGATTCACTTTCTCCTGAAGATCGCCAGGTAGAAAACCCAACCTTTCACCAGCTTCAACAGCCGGCCTAGCTAAAATAATCCGGCTGACCTTTTTGTCGACCAGAAAGGACACCGCCTCGGCCATCGCAAGATAGGTTTTTCCTGTTCCTGCTGGACCAATTCCAAAGACGATATCGAATTTCTCAATGGCATCAAGGTATTTACGCTGATTAATACTCTTGGGCCTCACATGTCGTTTGCCCAAGGGAACCACCGTGCCGCGAAGAAAAAAATCGTAGAGATCGATAGCCGGATCCTGGGCTACTAACTGGGCGGCCCGTTTTACGTCGCCTTTAGCGAAGTCGTGACCATCTCGCAATAACGCGCCCAACTGCTCAACCAAACCCGAAAGCTTATCAATGTCAGTCGCGCGTCCTTCGACCAGCAGCTCGTTCCCATTTGTACGGATTGTAACGTTGAAGAGAAGTTGGAAGTTCTTGAGATTCTCGTCGAACGATCCGAATAATGTTTCGATCCCCTCAACTGGAATCGGTATCTTTCGAATGGGGGATGAAGAGGTCGGAGCCATGCTCGTGTCAACCGTTTGAACGCAGTTTAAGTTCCCTGAGTTGTTTCGGGTCTACATCAGCTGGTGCACCAGCCATCAAATCCACGGCCGTTGCAGTCTTTGGAAAAGCAATCACATCCCGGATAGAAGTCTCACCTGCGAGTAAAGCGATAATTCGGTCGAGGCCAAGCGCAATACCTCCGTGCGGGGGAGTACCGTGTTCAAGAGCATCGAGAAAAAAGCCAAACCTCGACTTAGCCTCCTCAGGCCCGATGTTTAGTAACTCAAACATCCGTCGCTGTGTCGCCTGGTCGTGAATTCTGATACTACCTCCACCGATCTCACTTCCATTCAGCACAAGATCATAGGCCTTCGCCCGTACAGCCCCCGGCTCACTTGAGAGCCGTTCTAGATCAGCATCAACTGGGGAAGTAAAGGGATGATGCATTGCGGTGTACCGGCGACCGGCTTCGTCCCATTCAAGCAGCGGAAAGTCCACCACCCAAGTAAAAACAAACCGGTTCGGGTCGAGCCATCCGCGCTTTTGAGCGATCTCCAGCCGTAACTGCCCTAGTAATTTCGATGCGACCACACCATCGCCCGCAGCAATCAGAATGAGGTCCTCTTTCCCGGCTCCCGCTAACTCGAGCGCCGAACGCACGGCCGCTTCACCAGCCACCTTGAGCACCGAACTCTGCACCTTTCCGTCAGGACCGTAACGGGCCCAAACAAGTCCAGCCGCGCCCAACTCACCGGCGCGGGCCACCAAGTCATCCAACTCACGCCGGGACGCAGTTCCACCACCAGAAATCGGCAGGGCTCGAATTGCCCCCCCTGTCTCCACCACCTGCCTAAACACCTTGAAGTTCGAGTCAACAAAAGCCTTGGAAATATCTTCCACAGCTAGGTCACAGCGAAGGTCAGGTTTGTCACTACCATAACGAGCTAGGGCCTCCGAATAGGCCAGTCGCCGAAACGGTATTTCAATGCTCCCGAGTCCAACAGCCTCAAACAACTCCTGCATCAATCGCTCAATGAGTTCAAAGATTTGATCTTGACTGGCAAACGAGACCTCAACATCGACCTGCGTAAATTCTGGTTGCCGGTCGGCTCTGAGGTCTTCGTCACGAAAACATCGCACAATTTGGAAGTAACGATCCATGCCGGCAATCATCAGCAGTTGCTTAAAGATCTGCGGCGACTGGGGTAAGGCGAAAAACTGTCCAGCGTGAACTCGACTCGGCACTAAGTAGTCTCTTGCGCCNTCCGGTGTCGATTTAGTCAAAANCGGNGTNTCAATTTCCAAGAAATCATGGGTATCNAAAAACCGCCTGATCACATTGGTCNCCCTGTGGCGGAGCTGAATGTTTNGCTGCATTCGCGGCCNACGCAGATCGAGATAACGGTACCGCAGGCGAAGATCNTCAGANACAGAAGTCTCTTCAGCAATTTGAAATGGCGGTNTTACGGCTTCATTGAGCACTCGAATNTCACCGGCAGCAATCTCAACTGTTCCCGTGGCTAACTTAGGNTTCACAGTTTCCNCCGACCGCATCTCCACTGNGCCGATAACCGCCACCACGAACTCTGGACGCAGCCGCTTGGCAGTNGCNAGCANANCACTGTCATNCCGAGCAACCACTTGNGTTACACCGTAACGGTCACGCACATCGAAGAAGATGAGTGCACCGAGGTCACGGACGCGATGTACCCAGCCGAGCAAGACCACCGGCTTACCAACATCGGCCTCCCTTATCGCNCCACAGGTATGGGTCCTGACGAGATCNTTTAGTTGTTCACTCACTAGAGCTGTNATTCCTCAATCATGATGCTGATAACAATACNTCTACAATCTTGTCGCGCGCCACCTTNCACTGNTCTCCTGTGGCCATCGTCTTGACCGTCACCTCNCCGGNGGCTAATTCATCATCGCCAAGAATCACCACATGGCTTACTCCAGCACGATTGGCGCGTTTCATTTGCGCCTTGGCGCTCCGNGCCTCATAGTCCACCAGCGTTCTGAGCCCNCCCGCCCGTAACGCTCGGGCGAGCACAAAAACAGCATCCTGTGCTAACGAACCGATCGCAGCCACAAACACATCAGGCNCCATCTGATCANTCACNTCCGGCAGCGCNAGCACCAANCGNTCAAGGCCTGCTGCAAAACCGATGCCTGGTCGNTCTGGNCCNCCTAGGCGCTTGACAAGACCATCGTAGCGTCCGCCACCTAACAATGCGTTCTGCGCGCCNAGCTTCGATGAGAGAAGCTCAAAAGTCGTTCGGGTGTAGTAATCGAGACCCCGAACCAGACGATGAGACAATCGGAACGGTTGNTCGTATAGCCGTAGGTGCNGNTGCACGGCCTCAAAGTGCCCACGACACGCATCGCACAGATAATCCGNCGAGTGTGGCAGTCGGTCAATAGTCGACTGGTCAGCTTCTACCTTACAATCGAAAATCCGTAGTGGGTTGGTCTTGGCTCGCCGCTGACAATCTCCGCACAGCTTCGACAGGTCTCCTCCNAATGCATTTAGCAGAGCCTCGCTAAACANCGGCCGACAGTCAGGNCANCCCACCGAATTAATCACCAANTCGGATTCGTCGATCCCCAGTTCACCAACGANTGTGCAGGCCATCTCCATGACTTCCGCATCAAGCGACGCTTCGGCAACACCGAAGACCTCGACNTTTAGCTGATGAAACTGTCGATACCTTCCCTTTTGCGGCCGTTCGTACCGAAACATTGGACCTAGCGTNAAGAGCTTCGCNACNGATAGTGACTGTTCGAGAGAGTGCTCGACAAACGCCCGGACAATNCTAGGCGTCGCCTCAGGACGCAGTGTTACCCGCTGACCACCCTTGTCGTCGAATGCATACATTTCCTTCTGAACAATGTCAGTCGATTCACCCGTCCCTTTCGAGAACAGTTCCTCCCGTTCAATAATGGGAGTGCGTAACTCGTAATATCCGTAACGGCTGCAAANCCGCCGCGCGACTTCCTCCACCCGCNGCCAGCGTTCCACCTGGTCCGGTAGGATGTCCCGCGTTCCTCTAACGGCTGAAATCATCTATGTCGTGTGCTCACGAGCTATTCAGCGACCGACGACANGGCGAGGGTCGCAGTAANTGATCGTGGCAATNCCAANGGAAGGATAATCATCAACTGCCATCAATCATGGCATAATTGTAGGTCCCATGCGAGTCAGCGACGCGCTCAACCGTCCGTTGTCCAGCCTACGGTTATCGGTCACCGACCGATGTAATCTCCGATGCCAGTACTGCATGCCAGAGGCCGATTATGTCTGGCTTCCACGCGAGAGTATCCTCACATTCGAGGAAACAACCCGCCTTGTCGGTGCATTTACAGCCCTGGGCGTAGATAAAGTCCGTTTAACCGGTGGTGAGCCATTGCTTCGCCAGGATCTTCACGCTCTCATCAGTTTACTAGCGTCGAAACTTGAATTACGCGATCTCGCACTTACGACGAATGGCGTCCTCCTATCCAGCCAAGCCCAAGCACTGCGCTCCGCTGGACTAAGCCGTATCACCGTGAGCCTGGATACCCTTAGGCCCGAGCGCTTTGTCAAACTGACACGGATGGATTCACATCGAGCCGTACTTGCCGGTATCGACGCGGCCATCGAAGCTGGATTCGACAACATCAAACTCGACACTGTGGTCATTAGAGGCGTCAATGATGACGAATTATCAGACTTAATTGACTACGGCCGTGAACGCCATATGGAGGTCCGCTTCATCGAATACATGGATGTCGGAGGAGCTACGCAATGGTCAAATGAAGCGGTTGTATCAAGGCGCGAGATGCTCAGCACTCTCTCCGAGAAGTATGGCCCTATCACGCCGGTTAAGGAGNTCAACTCCGCACCCGCAGACCGGTTCACCTTACCGGACGGTACAATTTTTGGCATCATCTCTTCGACAACCCAACCGTTCTGCCGAAGCTGTGATCGCAGTCGGTTGACTGCAGATGGTATTTGGTATCTCTGCTTATATGCTCATTCTGGGACTGACCTTCGAAAGTCGCTTCGTGAAGGTGCCTCAATCGGTGACCTCCAAGATCAGATCACCTCCGCATGGAAGGAGCGAGTCGACCGCGGAGCTGAAATGCGCCTTGCAGAAGGCCAACGTGAACCGCTGATCCCCGTTCGGCGGCTTCGAGAAGAACCCCACCTCGAAATGCACACCCGCGGCGGATAGATATTGACGGCCATTTCCTGACGCTCCTGTGGCCAATATAGATGACGAAAGGCTCGACTTCGGCCGACGTAGCTATCATTGGCGCTGGAGTCTTTGGAGCCTGGATCGCTTATTATCTGCGCCAATCAGGCCGGTCGGTCATTCTGCTTGACACCTATGGTGCAGGACACACGCGTGCCAGTTCTGGAGGTGAATCGCGCCTTATAAGGATGGGCTACGGCGATGCCGAGTTGTACTCACGGTGGGCAGTGCAATCCCTAACCGGGTGGAGNGCCCTTTTCGCCGCCAAGCAACAACCCCTTTTCCATCAAACCGGGGTTCTATGGATCGCAAGACCGAATGACGTTCTGACGCAAGCAACCCTAACAACATTGCAGAGGCTACAAATACGATGCGAGTTACTTAACGCCGACGAGCTTGCTAATCGTTACCCCCAGATGAAGCTGGGTAAGAAGGCATGGGCTGTTCTAGAACCAGATTCTGGCGTGCTCATGGCAAGGCGCGCAGTCCAAACCGTTGTCAATGCTGCGATCGACCTTGGGGTTGAATACCGAATCGCCGAAGTGCTGCCGCCACCGGAAGACCACTTGACTTCCCTAGCCACAGTAAATGGTGAACAAGTCCACGCCAGAACTTACGTCTACGCATGCGGGGCGTGGCTACCCAAGATGTTTCCGTGTTTACTCGGCGATAAAATTTTCTCGACCCGTCAGGAGGTATTCTATTTTGGCTGTCCAAGTGGAACCCAAGCGTTCGCACCATCCCAATTGCCAGCTTGGATTGACTTCGACAACGAGGTGTACGGCATGCCCGATTTAGAAGGACGTGGTCTAAAAGTGGGAATCGATCGTCATGGTCCCCCTTTCGACCCCGACACTGGCGACCGACGAATCTCTTCTGACGGCCTAAGTATGGCCCACACTTTCCTTCGACTTCGTTTCCCCGCACTTGATAAGGCGCCTTTATTGGAGACCCGAGTCTGCCAATACGAAAATACTTCGACTGGCGATTTCTTGCTTGACCGTCATCCTGAGCATGCCAATGTTTGGCTCGTTGGTGGAGGATCAGGCCATGGCTTTAAGCATGGCCCGGCCGTCGGGAAATACGTGACCGATCGCATCGAAGACGAGGGACCAGTCGAGCCACTTTTCACCCTCTCAGCAAAGCAGCGAGTCCAGCAACGAAAGATTTTTTAAATAGTGGATGTTACAGTCCAGCTTGGCACTATCCTTCAAAAACTAAAGAAGAACAGAAACATGCTGAGACATGGGCTCGTCGGAATCGTGCTTGGAGGAACGCTTACCATCACTGCCCCCAGCATTGCCCAGCCGAAATTCGATCACGATTATTCAACCTATGCCCTCATCCTGTCCCAATTTGTCGTCGATGACCGCGTTGATTACCGTAGGTTAGCTGACAACCNCGATAGTCTAGACACCGTAGTTGAAGAATTATCTGCAGTTTCGAGATTAACGTTTAACGCGTGGAGCCGAGAGAAGCGCCTCGCCTATTGGATAAACGTTTACAATTTGTTCACGTTGCGGACGATCGTTGATCATTACCCCATCCAAGGAAGTTGGTTCAGCCTTTATCCTCGTAACAGCATTCAACAGATCGATGGCGCGTGGGACACTATTACGTGGAAGGCAGGTGGGCAAACAGTTACTCTGGACGAAATTGAACACGACATTCTTCGTCCGACCTTCAATGAACCACTTCTACACTTCGCTATCAATTGCGCCGCGGTAAGCTGTCCACCATTGAGAAACGAGCCTTATCGCGCCGATACCCTCAAGATTCAGCTTACTGATTCAACCCGAAAAACCCTCGAAAAAACCAATTGGCTGCGACTTCATGACGATACTCTGTATCTAACCGCCATCCTTGACTGGTTCGGCGAAGACTTCGTTTCGCACTTTGGACAGACCGTCGGCGCTAATCGTGCTGAACGTGACAGGGCCTTCCTTGGACTGGTCGCAACCTACGGACCTAGGGAAATCGCTTCACTAGCGCATACCGGAACGCCAAAAATCAGGTTCTTAAAGTACGACTGGACCTTGAATGACATCAGTGAACGATAACTCCTTCGGGTCGCTATCTCGTCACCTTGCTCAGCCATCTCGAACCAAAACGCTCCCATAACCGGATCCCGAATAGCAACGCCAGACAACCTACATATATTCCTGGACGCCTCAAGTCGATCTTGGTCTGCCAAAGAAAGTGCGCAGCACCAGCGCCAGCGCTAAAGTAGACCAACCGGTGTAGTTGCTGCCACCGCCGACCACCAAGTCGGCGGACCATGGCGTGTGTCGATGTGACAGCCAATGGAATCAACAGGACGAATCCGGTGAATCCAGCCGTTATATATGGCCGATTGATGACGTCATCAAGAATCGCGTCCAGATCGAAAAACCAGTAGTCGACACCATAGGTCAGGAAATGCAGACATGCGTAAAAGAATGTGAACAGGCCGACCATACGCCGAAGTGGCACAAGCCTGCTCCAAGCCGTCAAGTAGCGCAGCGGAGTGATCGCCAAGGTGGCTAGGAGGAAACGAAATGTCCAAATACCTGTTTGATGGGTGACCTCTTCGATCGGATTGGCACCAAGATCATCTGTGAACCCCCTACCAACCAACCAAAGGGCAGGCAGAACACAAGCCACAAATACCGCTCGCTTGAGAGAGCCGAGACTCACAACGAAACCTCACTACTTCGAACCGAACAGCCTCAGAAGAACCGGCGCAGGTCCATACCGTTATANAGGGACGCTACTTGATCGTCGTACCCGTTGAACATCAAAGTNGGCTGCCGGANGAAACGACCGATGCGCCGTTCCGAACGCTGACTCCATCGCGGATGGTTAACAGNGGGGTTCACATTGGCGAAAAACCCGTACTCGTTTGGAGTGGCCTTGTTCCACGCAGTTCTTGGCTGGTCAGCTGTAAANCGCATTCGAACNATTGACTTAATACTCTTGAANCCGTATTTCCACGGCACTANTNGTCGGATTGGAGCNCCGTTTTGATTGAGGAGCGTNTTACCATACAGCCCAACAGCGAGAATTGTAAGTGGGTGCATCGCTTCATCCATACGAAGGCCCTCAACATACGGCCANTCGAGCACCGGCCGACGCNCACCTGGCATTTCCGACAAGCGGAGAACCGTAGTGAACTCTACGTACTTCGCTTTGGATGTTGGCTGAAAACGGTTAATGAGNGTGGAAAGGGGAAAGCCAACCCAAGGTATGACCATCGACCAAGCTTCAACACAGCGAAGGCGATATACACGCTCTTCTAAAGAGATTCCTTTAAGGAGGTCCTCAATGTGATAATCCGCAGGTTTTGCCACATGACCATCGACCCTGATNGTCCATGGTGACGTAGTTAANGTATGTGCATTGCGTGATGGATCACGTTTATCGAGACCGAACTCGTAGTAGTTGTTGTAACTCGTAATNTCTTCAAATGAATTNTTTGGCTCATCNGTTCCAAAAGGNCCGGGTTGAACATTTGNAATCTNCTCCTGACCCAGCGACATCGCCTCAGCATCCTTTCCCANGGCAAGACCGCCCGTCGCGACACCAAGTGTGGCACCGGCCGCAGTATGGATAAACTCCCGCCGATTTAGAAAGATGCGCTCCTCGGTAATCTCAGAGGAGGCGATGTCCGGCGGAGGCTGTATCAGCATAAATNCTCTCCATTTCCNTATNGTCGTTGGCCNGNGCGANGCNTGTAANCACTACGGNCNACCNTNCCCCCTCATCGTATCAAAGACNAANANNTTTCAGNGGNAATCGAGGCTTACCCTGATCGGCACCAAGCGAAGTAACGTTTAAGCCAAGTNCGTAAGCGCGGTGTTAATAACTTCAGCCGATAAATGTCACCAATCTTCTTAAGCGCTTCCCCTTGGGTCGGATAAGGATGAATCGTNGCAGATANGTCNGCNAGACTGCCACCATGAGTAATNACGNACGCTGCCTNACCTATCATTTCACCAGCATGCCTTGCCACAATAGTNCATCCAAGNAACTTGCCTCGGTCGTGATGGACNCGCACAAATCCNNTAGCTTCTTCATCAATTACNGCACGNTCGACGTCAGAAAGCGGGACCGTCAACGTNGAGACCTGTCGTCNCTGTTCTCGAGCCTCCTGCTCATACATACCCACATGAGCTATCTCGGGATCAGTATAGGTGCACCAAGGAATCACCAATGCACTAGCGCTCTTCCGACCAAAAAATAGAGCATTNTGAATNACGATACGNGCCATCGCATCGGCTGCGTGAGTAAACCTAAANGAAGAACAGACGTCTCCGGCGGCGAAAACACGTGCCGCTGANGTTCGTANCCNGTCATCGACAACCACNCCCTGCTGACTGTAAGCAACGCCGGCGGCCTCAAGATTAAGATTTTCCACGTTCGGCGTNCGACCAGTCGCCACAAGNAGTTGATCGCCGATAACNTCNCTTTGNACGCCATCCCGNTCAAACTGCACTTGGAAACCATCATTANTCNNCTTCACCAGCTGAAGCCGTAGCCCTAGTTCCGTTCGCACCCCATCACGGCGAAGCTGATTTGCCACCACCTCAGCAGCATCGCGGTCTTCCCGNNNTAGGAGCTGAGTCGACAAGTCAAGTAATGTCACTTCACTACCAAACCGCGCAAAAGCCTGAGCCATCTCACAGCCAACAGGCCCTCCACCAATGATCACNANTCGNCTNGGTCGTTCAGTCANNCAAAACAGGGTCTCATTCGTTAAGTAGGGAATGTCAGCGAGACCAGGAATCGATGGTACGGCTGGCCGCGTACCCGTTGCAATAACCGCGCGCTTNAACCGTAACCCCTGCCCGTTNACTGCAACCTCNGCCGGNCCGGTGAATTGGNCGTCACCAAAAAAGACGTCTACACCAAGACTCGTAAAACGTTGGGCNGANTCGTGCGTGCNGATATCTGCTCNGCGNCGGCGCATCCGCCGCATAACCTCCTTNAAATCAACTTCCACTGCACCAACACTGATACCTAGCACCTCACCCTTNCGTATTTCANCNACNATTCGAGCTGCCCTCAATAAACTCTTAGAT
Source organism: Acidobacteriota bacterium (assembly GCA_002720285.1). Classification (GTDB taxonomy): domain Bacteria; phylum Acidobacteriota; class Vicinamibacteria; order Vicinamibacterales; family UBA823; genus UBA11600. Next base: position 25,339 of record PBHT01000035.1, read on the forward strand.
GGCACACACCCCACGTTNAAACAATCACCACCCAGAAGTGCCCGCTCAACAAGCGCCACTTTCGCCCCTAATCTTGCCGCACCAGAAGCGGTCACAAGACCGGCTGTGCCAGCACCAATAACNAGTAAATCGTAGACTTCGTCACCGGTAGGATTCCTCCAGTTCTTAGGACGTACATGTGACAGCAACTTGAGGTTCGCNTCGTCGAGTGGNTGGATAANCGAATTAGCGTCCATATCAAATGGTTCCTNGGGAATACGAACTNTTTGCCTAAAACCTNTCGACACTAAGCCCGAATGTTGCGACGGTAGTAAATCCTTGCCAGTCGTTCNGGCGACATGCCGGCCANATACAACATNAGCAGGCAGAGATTTCCCGCACTTCGAAGGAACCAGCCGTCGCGACGCCAACGTCGCGGCGATACTCGGATGGGTAGANCNGAATGCCAGAGCCGCCCTCGCTGTCGAAGCCGGCGCACGATGTCAACGTCCTCCATCAATGGCCATGACTTNNAACCNCCCATCNCCTCAAANACATCGCGCCTGANAAANAGTCCTTGGTCACCGAAGGGNAAGTCCAGCCACCGGACTCTCCACNCCACACCGCGTTCGAGCAGACGCGCTTGCCAATTTTCAGCATCGAGTACGAATCGGAAACTCCCACCAACGACGTCCGACATTNCGTNAATGCGAGCGATCTCATGGTCCCACCCGACNGGTAAACNGGTGTCAGCGTGGATAAAGCACAGCCACTGGCCATTCGAAACCGCAGCNCCATGATTCATCTGTGGCCCACGTCCAATCCTTGACTGNAACCAGCGAATGTTCGGAAACCTGACGCGNAACTCTTCGANGGCCGGNTCGNNGCCGCCGTCGACAACGATGATTTCACTTGAGNGTTCTACGCTCACTACNGGTAACGTATTAATCAAACGTGCCAATTGCTCCGCATCGCGTANCACAGGAATAATGATCGAAATAAACGGTTCGCTCGTACGTGTCATATCCCCTGAACTACAACACAGGACACCGCTGGACTACTTTCCTAGAGNAATNGCACGNGATTCAGAAGTTTCACCCGCTGCCCTTTAGANCAAGAAAAGTGGNAATGCGATCCCAGATAGTGTCTAGGCTATCGTGAAGCTGATGGCCATCGTCAAGTAGGCAGCACTCTACGTAGGAACGTGACCNGGCAAAGCGCTCTACCATGACTGGATCAACAGCGTCGTCCAAACGCCCTTGGAAGATNATCGTCGATGGTCCGTCTTGAATNGAGAATGAGTCGTATTGCGCCGCGTCNGCGTAAAGCTCATAACCCACCTGACGGTGCTCACCAAAAGCGTGATGAACGATATCGAGATGCCCATCATCTCGCCACTGCTCAACCCCAACCGTNCCCATACGGCGATTNGTGCCAAAGTCTAAGGCCGGGGCTAGGAGAATTAGCCGTGTAATTGGTGAACGAGCTGCCGCCTCGAAAGATTGGCGCGCGGCAGNATGCCACGCCACAAACCCCCCAAGACTGGACCCTATTAAGACNACCGGNCCCNCNGACAGTCGNGCAATGGCGTTGTCGACCTGCCCAATCATGCGAGATGTTGTAATAGTTTTAAATTCNGGTTCATTAAAGTCTGGNCAGTGCAACGGTANANCAAGGGNCCGNAAGCGTTCCGCAAGCCACATCGCCTTTGTGGACTTAGCGGACGACGCAAAACCATGNAGATAAAATAGATGCATTCGGGCNGACACAACTCNTCANNATACTTGCCGGCTTCTGTNTANCTCAGAGCTTACGCTTACAACCAGGCCGACATCGACACTGAATGGTCTTATCCCCATCGGTCTCATAGTCATAACCCAACTCCTCGCCCTTTCGAATATTTTTAGCNGCTCGGATCCATATAACGTCGCCTTCAATNTCAACCCAGCAATTAGGCTTACACTTGTGATTGATGAAGCGCGCGATATTCCCGCCCACGCCTGCATCCCTCACCCATCTGCTATTCAATTCAAAACACCAGATGTGNCCTTTCTCCAGNTACTTGTCCTGACGCGGGAGACTCTTNTTTTGGGTGATCTTCTCACCCGCGTAGTTGATGATCTTCGTGCTTCGNTTGATCTGAGTCTTTGCAAATACACCCCANCCGTGAATCTTTGAGCGCCTTCGTTCGATCANCGTCTTCGCCCGCTCCTGGTNATCCTCCAATGTTNGTCGACGACTCACTTACACCNCCGTGGATTTAACTCGTTAAACNGACTCGGCACATAACTATCGTCATTGTATCGTGGCGCATTAGATNCNATTTTAATCTCTCAAGGAATNCATACNGNATTTTCAGTAGAAATCGTGTGAGTTGACCGCTGGATACTGGCCACTGAGTCCNCTCAACCTCTCTGCCTTAACCGATGTCACCCCNTTCTGAATCTGCAGTGTACCCTCAGCCATCANAAATGACTCATCCACGATGTCTAGACACTGCTTGGCAAATAGAGAGGGANTCACGATAACACTCGCCGTACCAGTCTCNTCCTCAAGTGTTAGAAAGACGAAACCTTTAGCNGTGCNGGGACGCTGACGGGTAATAACCATACCCGCGATGCGAACGTACCGACCGTTNCGCGTACGTGGNAAATCAATAGCCCGNAACACACCGCGCATCGCCAGNTCCCCACGTTGTAAAGCCATCGGGTGCGGTCCAAGCGTNAATCCTGTTCCAGCGTAATCGGCAATTACGCGTTCGGTCAGCGTCATCGGTTNCAAAGGAGATCTACCTACTNNTGATTTCANCTTACTGNCACCTNTCCCCTTGAAGAGGTCTCCTTCCGGCCTAACCGCCTGNTCAATCTGCCACAACGCACTGCGTCGATCGTGTCCGAATGCGTTCAGNGCACCAATCTCCGCGAGCNCTGCTAGNTCGTCCTTCCGAANACTGGTCCGTGCAATCAAATCTTCGATTGACGNAAAGCGTGCTAGNTCCTCGCTCTCATTTGCCTCCACTTCCAATCGATTAGAAGTTTCAATGGCTTGCCCAACATCTCTTCGTACACCGGACACGTAACAAATCCCTAGTCGTATCGCACCGTTTACCTCAACCGCACACTTCCAGCCAGATCGCTGCACATCGATCGCTTCGAACCGCACACCGTGACGCTGCGCATCTTTGACTAATGTTGCAGGGTGATAAAACCCCATTGGCTGGTTATTCAAGAGAGCGGTATAAAAGGCAGCTGGAAAATGTGCCTTAAGATATGCGCTCGCATAGNCAATTAACGCAAANCTCGCCGCATGTGATTCGGGGAACCCATACAGTGCGAACGACGTGATCGACTGCACGATTTCGTCNGCTGCANAACCAAAAATCCTCTGCNGAACCATNCCCTCGCGTAAGCGCGTCTCAATCTTCTCCATGCGCTGCTCTGATCGTTTAAAACCNAAAGCTCGCCGTAACTCCTCAGCCTCACCACCAGAGAATCCAGCCGCCACCATCGCCATCCGCAGGAGTTGTTCCTGAAAGAGCGGCACTCCNAATGTGCGACGCAAAATTGGTTCGAGTGACGGGTGCGGATACGTCACTGGTTCNCGCCCATCTCGTCGCTTTAAGTAGGGATGNACCATCTGACCAACGATCGGNCCAGGACGGATGAGCGCAACCTCTACCACTAGGTCATAGAAGCACTTGGGACGGAGCCTGGGCAAAGTCGCCATCTGNGCTCTCGACTCGACCTGGAACACGCCGATAGTGTCAGCTTCACAGAGCATCCGGTAGACATCGGGGTCATCCGGCGGTAAANGCGCTAGGTCCANACGCACGGCGTCAGACCTACNGTCNGCATCATTTCCTCCTTGGCAATTGATGAGAGTAATCGCATCCTGCAAGACAGCCATCATGCCAAGCCCGAGTAAATCGACCTTGATAATTCCCATGGCAACACAGTCGTCTTTGTCCCACTGGATAACAGTACGTCCGGACATGCTGGCATTTTCAAGGGGAACAACTTCATCGAGCCGCCCGCGGCATATCACCATACCGCCGGAGTGCTGTCCCAAATGCCGAGGCAAATCACGCATCCGAGGCCAGAGCGCGGTAAAAGCTCGCACACGAGGGTTCTCGGTGTCGCGTGCTGCATCATGAAGACGATGCTTAGGAATTTCCTCAGAGTCGGTCAACTCGAAGCGGCTCCGTTTAGCCAGACGGTCNACCTCATTGGAGTCTAGCCCTAGCGCCTTGCCCAACTCACGTGTCACGCTACGGTCNCGATAGGTAATAACATTCGCTGTCATGGCAGCACNCAACTGCCCGTAACGCTCATAGACGTACTGGATGACACGCTCGCGCCGNTCGCCGCTCGGTAANTCGAGATCAATGTCAGGCCACTCTCNACGTTCCTCCGAAAGAAACCGTTCAAACAGTAGATCCATGCCTACAGGATCTACCGCCGTAATACCCAAGCTGTAACAGACAGCACTGTTAGCCGCCGAACCACGACCCTGCGCAAGAATTCCTTGCTGACGACAGAAATTGACGATGTCCCAGACAATAAGAAAATAACCCGCTAGCTTGAGTTTCTCGATGAGGTCTAATTCTCGTGCAATCTGCCGTCGAGCGCGCTCGCTGTACGGCCGATAGCGTTNGTGCGCACCGACCAACGTAATCTTTCTCAGAAATGATGCCATCGTTTCACCCAGCGGCACTGGATACTCCGGAAAACGGTAGTCGAGATCAGCCAGCGTGTACTGCAGTCGATCNGCGAGTACTTCGGATGCGCGAACCGCCTCAGGAAAGTCGTGGAACAGACGAACCATGTCGCTGGACGGTTTCAGATAACGNTCGGCATTACGTGCTAAACGTCGACCAGCCTGGTCGACCGTTGTCCTATGGCGAATGCATGTCAGGATGTCGTNGAGCGGACGATCGGCTGACGCGGCNAATCGCACGCCATTAGTCGCCAAGAGCGGCACNTGATACGCCGANGCAAGNGCCACCAGAGCCTGCGTATCGGCCTCTTCGTCCCGGAGCAGATGCCGTTGCACCTCAACATAGACGTTTCCAGAACCGAATAGCCCAATGAGTCGATCAAGCATCCCGCCGACGCCATATTGTTGACTGTCTAGTAACGGCCGACCGGCCAGTGCAACAAGACCACGCGTTGCACCATCAAATTCCTCAAGTGTGAGTGTTCCTCGACCTTTTGGCGCCCGTAATTTCATCCGGGTCACGAGTCGGCAGAGGTTACGATAGCCTTCCTTCGACTCGACGAACACCGGTAGTCGCCAAGGGCATACGTCACCAAATCCGTCAACATCCTCTCGCACCGTCGTAATCGTTAGTTCGCTTCCGATAATCGGTCTAATTCCGGCAGCTGTTGCCGCCTGATGGAATCTCGGTGCGCCGTAAACCCCGTCACGATCGAGTAACGCAAGCGCTGGGTAGTCAAGAGCGGCTGCGCGATCAACAAGTGCCTCTGGCGTCGACGCACCATCGAGAAAGGAGAAAGCTGAAGCAGTATGAAGCTCGATATACATCAGTCGAGGAATCCAGCAACAAACCATTCACCGTGTGTACGATCGCGATAAATGCAATAGACACTCCCGTCATCAAGCTCAACGTCCCATTCGTCACGGCTCCAGTAGCCAGTTGAGAGCTCCTGGTCGACCGACTGCGTTTGCTCCCACCAATGTCCAGATGATCGCCATGGACCGGCGCATCGCTCAACCGAACGACGACCGATACCACCGCTTGCCGACACTAGAACTGGACATCCACAATCGACCGTCACTTGTGCAACTAATGGAAGGTGAAATCGACGCGAGATCGCGATAGAACCGGTTTGCTCTGCTACTTCGAGATGTATTGCCGATGACATCGTCGGATCGAAAGGCCCGACGTCGAACGCGTTGGGATGGTGCGTCTCGG
>PBHT01000036.1 GCA_002720285.1 Acidobacteriota bacterium
CATTGGCATCGGTGGTGTGGATAGCACGACAGCTCCGTCGAGCTGACCCCGATACCGGTCGAAATCTTCAGAGGTCCGGATGGTCGCGATAACGGCATTCGTCACGATGGGACCACTCGTACCCGGAGTCAAGGCGAACGGGTAGGCGATCACCATCTGGTAATCGGGCGCGGTCATGTGCACCGACACCCGTTGAATCTCCCAGCCCACGGTCTCCTCACCCCAAGCTTCCTTCTCGACGCTGGAGAGACCGAATTCGGTCATGCGGGCCAAGGCCCATTCTTGTGCTTGGCGCATGTTTGGAGAACCGGTGAAACGTGGGCCGATGACATCGGCCAGATAGCCCGCGCTCTCCATCACGTGAGAGTTGTCAAACCCTTCGGACCGAATGTCATCGACGACGTCCCAGTAAACGGGTTCTTGCGCTGCTGTGGATGACGTGATGAGGAAGATCGCAGCAATGATGGCCATGCCCAACGTCGATTTAGACTTGTTCATCTGAAACTTTCCCCTCAAGTGTGTGTGGTTATGCCGAGCACGACTACCGGTGGAAACCTTTGTCAGATGGCCACTGGAGCGGACAGAATACACCGGTTACCGATGTGGGGCGCACGGTATTTTTACAGCTTGAACTGGGGAGTCCATGTCAGTGTTTGCGAATCTCACGCTCCCCGTCGGTTGCTGCGATTCCCTTCCACACAGTATCGACGATCCGACGAGCCCAGGTTACTGGGATCTTTTCGTCAGTTAGATAATGGGCGTAAAACGAACCGATGAGCATGTTGACTGCTGCATCGATGTCTGCCTTAGGGCGGAGGTCTCCACGTTCTTCGGCGTGTTTGAGGACATCCTGCAGCATCATTCGGCGTGGTTGGACGACCCTCTCCCGGAAGTGGTTAATTAGGTCTCGCGTGTGGCGCTGTTCGACCATGACGGCGCCGATGATAGGCATTCCATCAGGCTTGAAGAGTGTGTTTTGTAGAGTGCCGAGGATTGATCGAAGAGCTGAGGGTGCCGGGTGGGGGCGGGGGGGCGCCTCATCTCCGAGCAACTGCTCAATTGCCGCCATTGCCAATTTCTCCTTGGTTTTCCACCGGCGATATACTGTTGGCTTCGTGACCCCCGCTTTTTTTGCAACGGCATCCATCGACATTCGCGTATAGCCTTCTTCGGCTAATAGTTGCAACGCAGCATCTAGGATGGCATTTCTGACGCTGGGATCGACCGGCCGTCCTGGCTTGGTTCTAGTTACTGTTTCTGTAGATGGAATCATTGGCCTATGTCTCCTGGACAGGTTTCTATTAAATTACTATACGGTATAGTAAAGTAATTGAACAAAAAAAGCAACCCGGTGTGCCAAGTTTGAGAAATGTTCGGGTTCAGCCAAGACCTGGGCTGAAGGGAAGGTGCTAACCGGAAGACAAAAAACCTACCTTCACACCCCTTAAAGCCGAGCCTAACGAATCAATAGGATTCTACTGTTCACCGGATACAGCCATTCGACCCCGAGGGTTGTGAGCACAGCGTCGTCCTCGAGTGGAATCCTGACCTTCTTGTTGTTCCATTCTGGTACGGCTGTATAGGCGAACAGTTCAATTGAGAGCAAATTAGTTGGCCGCAGGGTGTATTCAATTCGCACAGGGTTAAAGAAGGCGATGGAGGGGCCGATACCGTGTCCCGAGTTTCCGACCGAGTGAGAGCCGATAACCACATCGGTAACATCTGGGTTACTGGTTGGTTCATTAAAACCGATTCGGGCGAATCCAGCGCCGGCCAGCGCATCGTAGATCTCCTGCTCGGCTTGGGCGGCAGCAATGCCGGAACGGATTGTGTTGGTGATGATGGTCCGGGCTTCACGTCCCTTGTCGAATGCCCGCTGAAAGCTTGGAGGCGCCTCAGCTTCACCCTGTCTCAGCACGTAAGCGATCCGCTTCATGTCGGTATACATGTTCAGGAAGCCGATGCCCCAATCGATCATTAGTAGGTCACCCCTGCGGATGATTCGATCATTTGAGGTGGACTCAATGCCGTCTGGGCCGGTGATATACACCGACGGCATGCCGAATGATGTGTCGAGACCACGAGCGAGCAACTGGTCCATCATCCACCAGGCGACGTCTTCCAACATAGTAACGTCAGGTGTAATCACTTCATTTGAGAAGGCTCGTTCGGCAATTTCACGGGAAATCTCACCAGCTTCTGCGAACGCCGCGATTTCAGTCGTCGTCCGCCGCGATCGGAAATCCGAGACGAGCTTTTCGCCCGAGACCAATCGCGACGCGTAGGGCTCTCCAAGTGTTTCAACAAGCTGCTGATGGCCGGTATAGGTTAGGTTATCGACTGGACCGATGGCCCGCGAAGTGTTGATGCCAATACGCCGAGGGTCACGTTCTCGAACAAAGTCTGCTAGGTCTTCGGCTGGTTGAAACAGGTCGTACGCGCCAGACTCGCGGATGCGGTAACCACTAATGCCAAGTGCCGCACGCTCGATACGGTCACCACCTCGATCGGTAAAGATGTAATAACCGGTATTGCCCGTGTATCCTTGCCCGAAGTCAAGGTAGAGTGTGCCGTAGTTTGCCTCGCGGATCATGGTGATCCACATGTCGATACCATTTTCACGCATGGCCTCAGGCAGTATTTGGTCGAACTTCTCCGTCCGAATCTGATTCATTCGTTCCCACCGTCGACGTGCCTCCTGCGCTTCGGCTGGGGCCTTTGGGATTCCCAAAAGGACGAGTAGGCAGATAGTTACAATTCGGAATAGCTGCATGTCACACCTGTCCTTACTTGCTCGACCTTACCGTGGTCGCAGAGCGCCCCGGGGGATCCCAAGAGAAGTTTAGTGATAGGTAGCGATTGACGGTTCAAAGACACGCCGCTATCTTGGCCGCGGTCTTGCACTGTACTGTTCCCACAGGCGCGTATGGTGCGTCCCTAAACTGACCTCTTGTCCACGAATCAGAACATGCTTCACCTGCGCCGGTATATCGAGCAGGTCACCTTCGGACACCACGAGATTCGCAATCATGCCTTCTTCAACTGACCCATACAGGTCTCCTACGCCAAGAAGGTCTGCAGCACCCCGGGTTAGTGCGTGCCAAGCTACGTCCCTCGGCAAGCCAAAGGCGACGCTGAGCGCGGCATGGTCGGGGAGATTCCGAGCTGCGCTAGCCCCGCCAGTCCGAAATGCGAACGGCACACCGGACTCGTGCAGGAGCTTCGCTGCAACAAAGACCGCATCATAGGGGTCGCCATCGGCTGGTTGTGCCTGAATCGGCCCAAGAATTACCGAAACGCCTGCTTCGGCAATTTCGTCTACTACCTTCCACACATCTCTGGTGCTAGCGATAATCGCTTTGAGTTGGAAACTTTCTGCGAAGGTGAGCGCTGCTAGTATTCCTTCCTCGCTCGACACATCAAGCACTACGGGGAGCTCAGCCAAAACGACCGGGACGAGTGCGTCAAGCGTGTAGGTCTGCTCAGTTGGCTTGACTGTTCCGGCCGCGAGTGCGGNGGCATGAGCACGGGCTCGGTGCATCCAGTCAGCGAGCGTCTTCAGTTGTGCGTCGACCCGTTCTTGGCTTTGCTCTCCACCGCCGGGTNCNCCACCGCCGGGTCCGCCACCGCCCCCTTCTCGCTCTGGGAAAGTCGATGTGCATGGCGAGTGGGCTGCGCGCAACGACCTCAGNCGATGTCCANCCAGCCATGTCGATGAGCGCGCTCTGACCTTGGATGAGGCCACCCTGTGGNGCCGCGATCGCCGTNGTCACACCGTTGGCGCGGGCTATCGGAATCATCTCGGAATCAGGGTGAATNGCCACCGAGGCCTTGATATGACTGTTGATCTCCTCAATCTCCGACGTATCATTCGTCGCCGCGATCGANCCGATCTCGGAAAGCCCAATCACNGTGCCAGCGTTAATCATGCCTGGTGTNACCGTCATGCCCGTGGCGTCGATGACTTGCGCGTTGTCNGGGACCNGCACTTCCTCACCTACCGCCGTAATCCGGCCACCTTGGACGACGATGGTCCCGCGCTCAATTGGNGCACCCGTCATTGTGAGGATCCGTCCACCGACGATGGCGATCGGAATCGTATCGGCTGTCAGCATCGGTTCGGCNANGTCTCCGTAACTGGNAGGCATNAGTTCAGCACGTACCGCTGGCGGAAGCGTTGGCNGCGTCCATTNAGCGATTCGATCATTCGNNTCNTCAACNTTCTGTTGGATGTCGCCCTCACCGCNGATCTCGGCCGTGTCGAGTCCTNNCTCNGCCAGCGCATCCTCAGTAGTTTCTACTTGGTCGCGNTCGAAGTAGACCTGACCATCGATGATCGTGTACTGGACGCGGGTGTTTCCTGAGAANGGGTGGGCCGTAAANATGGCAAGATCGCCATCTTTACCAACCTCGATTGAGCCGACCCGGTCGTCGATNCCAAAGTGGTTAGCGGCGTTAAGGGTGATCATCTTNAGCGCTTCTTGCTCCGGNACACCACCNTATTTGACGGCCTTCGCGGCCTCTACATACATCCGNCGTACACGCTCGTCGGAGTCNGAGTTAACCGACACGGTTACACCCCGTTCATACATGATGGACATGTTGTAGGGAATGGCGTCCCACGCCTCCATCTTGTAGCCCCAGAAGTCAGTAAATGTAGAGGCGCCGGCACCATGGGTCGCGATTTCATCGGCGACTTTATANCCTTCAAGCACATGNTGGAGAGAGGCAATCCGAAAACCGAAGTCCTCNGCGACTCGCAACAGCATCAAGATCTCATCAGCNCGATAGGAATGTGCGTGCACGAGAATCTTCCCTGCCATGATGTCCGAAAGNGCTTCGANCCNGAGGTCCCGCCGCGGGGCGAGGACNTCAGTNCCGCGCGATCGGGCTGCCTCATACTCATCCCATTCGGTCTGNTATTCGCGTGCGTCCGCAAAGCTNTTCCGNAGCATGAACTCCACGCCCATCCTAGTNCCGGGGTATCTTCGATCGACGCCGGGAGTGGATGTNCGNGATCGCTTCGGGTTCTCGCCAAGAGCGAACTTTACGCCNCTGGTCACGTCGTCAAACAGCAGTTCNTCNGCTGATTTNCCCCACCGCAANTTCAGAATGGCNTTCTGACCGCCAACAACATTTGCCGAGCCATGCAGGACGTTGATTGTAGTGACNCCACCTGCCAGTGCNCGAAAGATCGACTCGTCCCGATGATTGATNACGTCGATGATGCGAACTTCAGGGGTGACGGAGTCCGCTCCTTCGTTGCCGCCCCCCTCGATCGACATGTGCGAATGCGCATCAAGGAGTCCTGGAGTGACCCACATGCCGGTTGCNTCAATNTCTCTTGCTCCATCAGGTACTGAGACCTGNGCATCGGGACCGACAGCNGTTATCTTGCCGTCTTCAATCAGGACCGTACCGCGGGAGATGGTGTCGTTCACAGCGGTNAGGATNGTTCCGTGGNGCACCGCCGTCACTGGGACTTCACCTCCGAGTGGTCCGATTGGGGCACGTNGCTCAAATTCGGCACGGCTCTTTATGTCTTCTACAGCATTCCCAGTTTCNTCGTCATTGGAGTCGGGGTTTTGACGAGTCTCCATCTCCANGTCACCGTCATACCGTGTGCCATCGACCCAGACTGCTGCGACACGGGCGTGTTCGTCGAAGAGGTNGCCTTCGATGGCGACGACGTTNGCAGCTTTNCCAACGTCAAGAGAACCCAATGCCCCGTCTACNCCTAGGATCTCNGCGGGTGTAATTGTCAGTGCCCGGAGCGCTCCATCTTGAGACATCCCAGCATCGACAGCGGCCCGGAAGTTCTCGAGATAATTTGCCGAGTGATCCAATCCAGCGGCTGTGAAGGCCACCGTTACTCCAGCAGAGTAGAGCCGGCCNGCGTTTGCCTTGGCGTCATCGAGGTCTTCGGAAGTTGGATTTTCGATCGGGTCAGTCCCCGTGCCACCACCAAATCCAACCGGACCTTGNCGGGGNCTAAGGTCAAGCGATACTAAGACTGGNNGGTCGGCTGCCCTCAGTGCGTCGGTGACACGCCAGCCTTCAACTGCGCCACTGATGATTACGTTGAGNCTGAGTTCGTCAGCTAGCNTCAGCGCACGTAAAATTTCATTTTCGGTCCAGGCNGTGAAGACAACTGGCTGTGCGCTGGCGACCGAAGATTGNANNGATTGAAGGGTGTCGTTATAGCTTGGGCGGTCGGTCGTTATCGGTTGACTACGGTAACGATTCCANGCNTTACCGTACCACTCCGCGTCAAGATAGTGTTGCCGAACCGACGCCATGACTCCCATGAGAGTGCCCGGATATTCCCCCCGCAGGCGTTGGAATCCCAAGTGCTGAGCCCAATTGCCACGAACGACCTGATCGGTTAGTGGACCTTCGCGCAACGTGATGATGGCGCTTTGNCCCTTAAAGACCCCGAAGGNTGGGACGATGGCAGCAGCTGTGATACCCGTGTTTCTCGCTTCGNGCAGGGCGACTTGATCAGGCTCGTAGACCGAGAGCGCGGTTAGTTGCGGCGTTAGGCCNGGTGTCACNCCACCAGCGCGCCGACGAGCCTGGATGATTCTTGCGCGCTCNGCATTGTTCTGCGGTAGGACTGGTGGAGCTGGCATCCCAAGNGCTGAGTGAGCGTCGATAAAGCCCGGGTAGAGGGTCCAACCGCTGGCGTCTATTACAATGGCATCGGGCGGAGGGTCCACACTTTGCCCAATCGCNGCGATCTTGCCATCACGAAGTAAAAGCGTCCCGGATTGGATCGGTCGCGNACTTACCGGCACGATGCGGGCGTTAACGAGTGCGTAGGTAGGCACTTCAAGCCTCGCTGTGTCGGCNAGGGTCTCCACGACCGTAAATGGCAGGNCGAGNAGGACGATAGNGGCGAANAATTGACATGCGGTTCGACGAACCATCNGGACCTCCAATAGCGGCCAGCACGGCCACNGAACANGGCAGAAAGGAGNTGGATTATAGCGTAACTGGTTCNCTGTTCGGCTGGTTCGATCAGNAGGAAACGCATAAGATCAATTAGTTNGTGAATTGGGGGCAGGATGGGCCAAATTGGCGTTAGCTNCGGNNTTGGACTTCTACTGTGCGGGGCGGAGGNGATAGCCCAGACCCATCAGGTAATACGGGTAACCGAACTNAATGCCCGAAACCCNAATGAGGTATCCATAGCTATCAATCCGCTCGATCCGGACACGATTATTGCCGTCTCCAGAGCAGCTGACCCTGAGACTGGGCGCTCAACGAATTTCGAATATGTAAGCAATGATGGTGGTGTANCTTGGCGAACGCATCCGGTCCGTAATCACGAGGCGCGCACGCAGGGAGACGATGCGATTGTGATAGCCGCTGACGGCACGGCGCATCATTCTTACATTTCGTTCANTGGGCTCCGCGAGAAACGCCCTGAANCGCCGACCAACGGTATTTTTNTGACGACTTCCAGCGATAGTGGAGTGTCCTGGTCCGATCCAGTNCCGGTACTTGAGCACAGAAATTCGATCACGCCGTTTGAGGACAAGCCATACCTGGTCGTCGATCGCGGTCGAGAATCCAGACACCGTGACACTGTTTACCTTGCGTGGACCCGTTTCGACGTTTANGGNAGCCGCGANCCNGGTGACCGCTCACACATCTTTGTTAGCCATTCTCTCGATCGCGGCCGTTCGTTCACAGCTCCTGTAAGAGTTTCGGATATCGGCGGNGATGCCCTCGATAGTGATGACACTCTTGANGGGGCTGTGCCCGCTGTTGGAATTAATGGTGAGGTNTTTCTAGTGTGGGGNGGGGCCGCCCATCTTTTCTTTGATCGGTCTGACGANGGCGGCTGGACTTGGGGNGATGACCGGATCATTCAAGAGACACCGGGTGGNTGGGATATTGAGGTGGAAGGTTTGGCCCGGCACAACGGGATGCCAGTGACCGGCGTGGATCACAGTGANGGCCCGTCCCGAGGNNCCCTGTATGTCAATTGGNTCGATGAACGACATGGTGACCCTGACGTGTTCCTGATCTCATCGTCCGATGGTGGCGTGTCGTGGACGAATCCGGTGCGTGTGAATGACGACACAATTGGGAACGGTGCAGCACAGATGTTTACTTGGATGGCCGTCGATTCATTTGATGGTTCGGTGAATGTTGTGTTTTACGATCGACGGGCTCTAGACGGAACACTGACTCAATTGACTCTTGCTCGNAGCGTAGATGGGGGACGGACGTTCNTCAACTACCCGATNGATCTNGCTCCATTCGCTTCTAATCCTACGGTGTTTTTTGGGGATTACACTGGGATTGATGCGCTCAATGGATNAGTGATCCCGATCTTCATGCATTTTGTGGATGAGTTTGAAATGGCGGTTTCAGTGGCAGTCTTTCGTTTTCAGTTAGGTACGCAGGACCTTACGGTGCGAGCGCTTGGTCAAGATCTGCCATGAGGTCCGTCGTGTCTTCGATACCAACTGAATAACGAACCAACCCCTCCGGAATACCTGCAGCCAATCGTTCTTCCGGCGTCGACTCCACATGGCTAGTTGCAGATGGAGGACCGGCAATCGTCTCGACCGATCCGAGGTTAGCGGCCCGGTGAGCATATCGAAGACGGGGTAGGAATTGGCGCATTGCGTTAGTGCCCCCGACCAGCTCAAAGCTCACAATGCCACCGAATCCTCGCATTTGGCGTTTTGCTACTAGGTGTCCGGGGTCTTCTTCAAGTCCTGGGTAGTGGACTTTGGCAATCGCCGGGTTGGATGAGAGGTGCCGCGCAATTACCATTGCCGATTCAGTCTGCCGCTCGATACGGAGGTGCAATGTCTTCATTCCCCGAAGCAACAGATAAGCGGCGGTAGGGTCGAGGGCAGCACCAGTAATTTCACGATAATGGTAGATGCGTGAAACTAAATCTTTCGCACCGCACACGGCTCCTCCAAGCGCGTCAGCGTGCCCACCGAGGTATTTGGTAGCGCTGTGGACGACAAGGTCAGCGCCTAGCTCGAGTGGTTGTTGGTTAATCGGTGTGGCAAAGGTGTTATCCACGATGGTCAGAGTACCAGCTTTCTGGCCCGCCTTGAGGAGACGCGTTAAATCCAGCACCTTAAGCGTTGGATTAGTTGGAGTTTCCAAATACAGGACCTGGCACTCTTTAGTGAGGGCAGTCTCCACAGCGGCGTCCTCGGTGGGGCAGAGCTCCACCTCGACTCCTTGACGCGGAAGAAATTCAAGGAAGAGCTTATTTGTGCCGCCGTAGGTGTCGCGGGTCGATACGATGCGATCGCCTGGGGTTAGGAACGTGGAGAGTGTGTTACTAATTGCCGCCATACCACTGGCAAAGCTGGTCGCGGCCTCGGCGTTTTCCAGAGATTGAATCTTTTGTTCGAAGGCGCGCACAGTCGGATTCGTGTTTCGGCTATAGATGTCGCCTGTCGTCTGACCGCGCCCGACAGCTTCCCATTCGCTGACATCGTGATATCCGAACGCGACGCTTCGGACAATTGGCACTTGGGTGCCTGCGCCAGAGGTCGGGTCCTCTTCCCCTGCCCAGACCGCCAAGGTGCCCATGCGAGGAGTTCCGTTGTTCATTAAACGGTCCTTTCTGAGAAATTGATGTTGCAACTTAACGATGTATTACCAGCGACCAATGTAGATTCCGTAGTCAGCAACCGCATCGGTTCGGGCATCAACCGTTGCGTTGCTTTCGGTCACCCGCCGCTTAAGGTTCTGTAACCTTAGAAGTAATCGGTTAGACAAATCTTGGAGTATCTTCGCTCGGCTGCTGTCGTTGCCCAAGTCGATAAGTTCACCAGGGTCATTTTTGAGGTCGAATAGTTGTGGACGGAAATGTCGATGGTCGATGTACTTCCATTCACGAGTCCGAATCATGTAACTGCGAGCTTCACTTGGTTCAAGTCCGAGTGCTCGACGTGTGTCGTAGTAGGCATAATCTAATTCGCTAAAAACATCCTCGTGGCACCTGGTGTATTCAAGGCCTCGCACCAGCGGGATGAGCGACTCACCTTCAAGAATGTGGTCTACTGGTTCTAGCGCGCACGCTTCCAGAAATGTGGGGAGAAGGTCGATAGCCTCGATGAGTGTGTCGTTGACTGAACCGCGAGTAGGGTCAGCGGCCGGGTCAGGGTCGTACAAGATCAGAGGGATTCTGGTCACGCAATCGTGAAACAGCTCCTTCTCTCCGAGAAAATGGTCTCCGAGATAATCGCCGTGGTCGCTTGTAAAGACGACCAACGTATCGGCCATTCGGTGCTCTGATTCAAGGAAAGTGAACAGGCGTCCCAGATGGTCATCAATCTGTTTAACTAGACCCATATAGGTGGGGACGACGGTGCGCCGCACTTCGTCACGACTAAATGCCTGAGACACTTCGTTGTTCATGAACGCCTGGTATACCGGATGGGGATCATCTCGTTCAGTTTCAACTCGGTGGGCGGAGAGGCAATCATCCCCATCGAACATACGCTGGTACGGCTCTGATGCAACGTAGGGCCAATGGGGCTTGATGTAGGAAAGGTGTAGGCACCACGGTTGGTTTCCCTGTTGCCGGATGAAGTCGATTGCTCGGTCTGTGATGAACGCCGTCTCCGAATGCTCATCTCTAACCCGGGATGGGTAGCCTGCGTTTCTTAGATACCAACCACTGGCAATCGATCCGTCTGCTCGCGTTACCGAGTTGGCGTAGTCCTGCCATGGATTTTCACTGTTGTATCCGTGGGCGCGTAAGAAATCGTTATAAGCTAAGTGGGCTGAAGATTTCGGCGTGGCGTGTACTCCATCGTGGCGTGCGAACGGTTCGAAGCCACCCTGAGCCACTAAGCCTCCTGTCTTTGAAGCTGGGTCGATTCCGAGACGACGCATACCCTCAATGTCGGGT
The DNA here is from genome assembly GCA_002720285.1 of Acidobacteriota bacterium. Classification (GTDB taxonomy): domain Bacteria; phylum Acidobacteriota; class Vicinamibacteria; order Vicinamibacterales; family UBA823; genus UBA11600. The sequence continues at coordinate 10,904 of PBHT01000036.1, forward strand.
GCTACATGCGTTTTTCCTGTAACAGCCACGCGGTATCCGTGTGGACGAAGAAAATCACCTAACGTGCGCTCCCCAACTGGCATTGGTACCCAATTCCAGGTGGAACCGTGGCTCGACATATAGCGGCCGGTGTAGAAAGACGTCCGCGATGGACCGCAGATTGGCGCTTGTATGTACGCCTGCGTGAAACGCACACCCCGTGCAGCCAACTTGTCGATATTAGGCGTTTGAAGCGTCGGATGTCCCTCGCACGAGAGGTAATCCGCTCTCAGCTGGTCGCACATAATGAGCAGAATGTTTCTAGTCATGATCAGTGCACGGTCCTCGTAATGGGCAGCTTGGTCATAGCATCAGGCTTGGCAGATACAGCACAACTCCAGGAACAAGGATCACGATCGCTAGGCGTGTAACGTCTGCTATAAGGAACGGCACTATTCCCATAAAGATAGTTCGAAGTGGTATTTCTGGATTCATTGATTTGATGACAAACACATTCATTCCAACAGGTGGCGTGATCAACGCGATCTCCGACACGATGATCACAACAACTCCGAACCATATGAGATCGTAGCCGAGCGAAGCAACAATCGGCGCAAATACAGGGACTGTAAGAAAGAGGAGGGCTAGTCCATCGAATACACAGCCAAGGACCATATACACAAGGCAAATTGCAATAATCACTCCGAGACTAGGTAGTTCGAGCGCTACAATGCTAGCCGAGATGTTTTCTGGCAGTCCGGCGACATTGATGAAGTTTGACAGGATAATCGCGCCAAACGCGACGCTAAACACCATACTGGTAGTGCGAGCGGCTTCAGTTAATGAAGAGACGAAAGCGTGCCATGTCAAACGGCGGCGCGCGAGGGCTGCGCAGCAGGCGCCGACAGCACCAACGCCACCTGCCTCGTTCGGAGTGAACACTCCGAAGTAGATGCCTCCCAATACTAGCGAGAACAACACAAGTACGCCGGAGACCCGTTTCAATAGACGGAAGCGGTCCACCCAGGCCGTTCGTGGTCCTCGTGGTCCGAGTTCAGGTCGCAGTCGTGTTACTGCCGCCACGACTAAAAAATACATAAGGACGGTCAGGACACCCGGAGCGAGGCCAGCAATAAATAGCCGTCCGATATCTTGCTGTGTCAAGAAACCGTAAACCACCAGACTCATACTTGGTGGAATGAGGATGCCGAGCGTGCCACCGGCTGCGATAGTGCCAGCGGCAAGGCCAGGAGCATATCCAAAACGACGCATTGCTGGGAGTGCGACGCGACCCATTGTCGCTGCCGTTGCGACCGAGCTTCCACACACGGCGCTAAAACCAGCCGAAGCCGCAACTGTAGCCATTGACAATCCACCACGGAAGTGGCCGAGCCATGCGTGGGATGTATCGTAGAGGTCTTCGGAAAGATTTGAGCGGTGGACGAAGGCACCCATCAGTACAAACATCGGTAGGACTGCGAACGTATAACTCATAGAGAAATCAAGGACGAGTTGCCCGACAGTTTCCANGGCGGCAGTTGGTCCTCGGAGAATGGCNAATCCTCCCGTGCCAACNATTGCCATGGTAAAACCCAGTGGGAGACGGGCCACNGCGAGTAAGAGAACTNCNGCCAATCCGATCAGTGATTCAGCCATTTGACCGGAGATGACGCNAGAGNTTTGTTGACTGGATNATGAAAGTTNCGAAGCAGAGGAGAGACATNCCATAAGCAACCGGTCCGATCGGCCATTCGAGATAGCCACTAACGTATCGTCCCTCGTTCAAGCTCTGCCCCTGATGCCAGAGACACCAGCCGACTAATGCGATTGCGGCCATGCTTCCAGCNTGGATGAATAATTTCTGTGCCCACTGCATGTATGTTGGTACGAAGCTATCTAATACNGTCACCGTAATATGGCCATCCTCTTTCGANATCACAGGAAGCATCGTAAAAATCAGAAACGGCATCAANAATTGAATNANTTCGAATGCACCGGGAATAGGCGAGCGNAGGAGGTACCGTCCTAGCACGTCGATGAAGGTAAGCGACATCATCATAAACATCACAANCGCAGCGATGCCGAGAAGGACTCNGTCCAACCCTGAGTCGGAGTTAATCTGTTTCATGGATGCTTTCATCGNCATCATTCNAGGGTTTCAAGGGAGGTTGCTATCCGACGTGCTTCAGTCCGGAAATAATCGAGTGCTGCACGACCGTTGACTCCACGACGGTCTGTTTCACGAATCCACGTGTCGTCNATGNACGCTAACCTGGCCCGAAGTTCGTCCAGGAAGGGCTCGCTCGCGATGGATNGTTCGATACCACGATGCCCCATCTCTTCGATGGCTAGTCGGTCTGATTCGTCCCATGCGCGCGCGTGATGCGCGAAGGTTTCCCCCGAAACANTGAGGATGGCCTGCTGGTCANTTCNGGACAACGAGTTCCANGTTTCGAGATTCATGAAAAGTGAAAAACTGCCGTTGTAAATCTTGCCCGGTATAGTNACAGCGTAATCAGTGTACTGCAGCATATTGAAGGTGCGCATATCTCCAGTCGGCATGATGAGACCATCCACGATGCCTCGGGACACGAGTTGGTATGCNCCNATGCCCGATGAAGGTACCGCGACTCCACCGAGCGTCTCTATTGCGTCAGATGAGCTGCCGTCTGTTGTTCGAATCTTAAGTCCTNCTAGGTCGGACACATGTTGTATCGCTGTTCGGAGACTGTAGAGGTCGCCNCCNGAATGAGTCATTAGCCCTAGCAGCTTGACCCCAGAGTATTCTTCAGCTTTTTCGAAGTAGCGNTTATAGGTGCGCCAGAGAGCAACCGAGGCTGCTTCCGCGCTGGGTGTNCCGAATGGTAACTCTGCAACGGTCGACAGATGGAGACGGTTNCGCTCAAAGCCATTAAAGACGATGCCAACGTCNGCGATTCCGGAGGTGACCATGTGCCATTGACGAGAGGGAGGAGCCAAGGTNCTCGTGGGAAACCGACCAGTGACGCGTCCTTCAGTCACCCTCGCCACGTCCGATATCCANCGGTTGAAGACTTCCTGCCGCATAAGATGCGCCGGAGGCCAAAAAGTNTTAATCAGAAGTTCGGTTGCGAATAAGGNNCTGGAGANGNCGAGCGGTATTATGACGACTAGAAGCACCCCAGATTTAGCNAGCCAATGTTTTCGGCGCAAGGGGGATATGCTAGCTCCNAGATGACGTTCCACCTTATGCTGATGCATCGGCTGGATTCGAGGAGATGAAATAGCCATGATTAACATTCGGAAAACGATTGTGACGGTGGAGACAATTCGACATGAGGGTGGACCGGTAGTGACACCGCCGCTTCGAGTGGGCACGGTNGCCGCGATAATAAAGAATCCCTTTGCCGGACATTTTGAGCCAAATCTCCTACCGATAATGGCCGAATTGAAGCCACTCGGCAAACAGTTAGCNACGGACCTTGTCGCCGCGCTGGCNNTTGAGGCATCAGCCGTTGAGGCCTATGGTAAAGGCGCCATTGTCGGNGCCAATGGCGAGCTTGAGCACGGGGCGCTTTGGCATGAGCCCGGTGGCTGGGGCATGCGCGAAGTGTTGGGGGGGNCGAAGGCCGTTGTGCCCTCGTCTAAAGCGCTTGGTNCGATCGGNGCCCGGTTGATGATTCCGCTTGGCCATGTACAAGCGGCCTACGTTCGGAGTCACATGAGTTCTATTGAAGTCGGTGTTCACGACGGCCCTCGCGCTGACGAAATTCTCTACGCTCTCGCGATGTCAACGGGTTCNAGAATNCATGCTCGNATCGGCGGCCTCGCTTCGNNTGAAGTNATCGGCGAAGACGGTCTTCGCTAGGNTAGNCCTCCGAACGGTCACTGCCAAGGCGAANACGNTAACACAGCGTATACAATGGAGNGGGNGTGGGCNGCNTNAGATNCGGTGGTCAANATGGTGTTGNTTCGAGTTAGGAGAATTTNAGNATGAAGNTGGTTTCGTATCGTANGGNTGNTCGAGAGAGTTATGGCGCCGTGGTTGGCGACTNAGTGGTTGATNTNCAAACACGTCTACCGAAGACGCATCGAACGATAAGAGATGTATTGAGGTTGAATGCGCTTGACGAGGTTCGGCTTGCGATAGAAGGGCAGACCGGGGATTACTCGCTTTCGGATATCTCGTTTCTTCCAGTTATTCCTAATCCAGACAAAATCCTGGCTGTTGCGCTGAACTACGACGATCACATTGCTGANACTGGTCGAGATAAGACTGCGAATCCCGCNTGGTTNATCCGTGTNGCAGCATCTCAGGTTGGTCATCGGCAACCTGTGATCATGCCGAAGGTGTCTGATAATCTNGATTTCGAGTGCGAGCTNGCTGCGATCATCGGTAAAGGCGGCCANGNGATTTCGGCAGCTTCAGCCTTGCAGCACGTTGCTGGCTATTCGTGTTACCTCGANGGTAGTGTGCGAGACTGGCAGCGTCATACNCGACAGATTACCGCAGGNAANAACTTTAACTTCACTGGGGGATTCGGGCCGTGGNTGGTGACTGCTGATGAGATTCCAGACCCACAGGTCTTGGATNTNTCAACTCGNNTGAANGGTAATGTGATGCAGCAGGGTAATACGAGAGACATGGTGTTNTCGGTTGCTGAGTTGATTGAGTATTGCTCGACATGGACCACGCTNGAACCGGGTGANGTGATTGTCACTGGAACGCCNGGCGGTGTTGGATTTAANCGNAATCCACCCGTCTTNATGAAGGTTGGNGANGTTGTTGAAATTNTGGTTGAGAAGGTNGGGACACTTGTGCACNACATCGAGCGAGCACCATAAATGACTTCCTNGAAACCACCGGTGCGGCCGATCTTGAGTCATATGGGNATNCANGTCCANGATNTGTCTNGNATGGANGATTTCTACACGCGCGTTATGGGACTGGTTGTTACAGANCGTGGTAAAGCGTTCANATTTCCNATCGACCTCGTATTTCTGAGTAGCCGTCCAGATGCTCACCATCAATTTGTGTTGGCGACTGGACGTCCGGCGGACGCTGATTACAGNGTCATTAACCAAATGTCNTTCGAGGTGGCNTCGCTTGANGAATTGCGTGAGATGAATNGCCGTGTCCAAGCGGAAGGCGTCAGCGATTTNATNGGGATTAATCATGGAAACGCATGGTCAATCTATTTTCGTGATCCAGAAGGCAACCGTATCGAGGTATATCTCGANTCACCTTGGCATGTCCCGCAGCCGCANGGCGATGAACTAAACCTNGAAATNCCNGACGAAGACATTTTGAAGNCCACGCTAGAAGCGATCAAGGATGATCCTGGCTTCATGCCGCGTGAAGAGTTTGAAGCGGANCTGAAGCGCAAATTGNNANCGGANGCCNAGCTTTAGCGCCATGAAGTTCGCTGTCGTGGGNGTCGGGGGTGTNGGAGGCTACTACGGTGGTCGCTTNGCCGCTGNTNATTGTGATGTATCGTTCCTCGCGCGCGGGANGAGNCTTCAGGCGCTACTNGCACACGGACTCTCGATCNAGAGTGCACTGGGCGACGTTTCNCTCCACGACCTCAAAANAACAGACCGCCCNGAGNCTATTGGTCCTGTAGANGTTGTTTTGTTGTGCNTCAAGGCCTACGATTTGNAGGCCGTTGCTACCTCNCTCACGCCACTCCTGCATGATGACACNGCTGTGTTATGTACTCAGAACGGCGTGGATGNGGTCGATCGCTTGACGCCGTTATTAACCCGAGGTCATCTGCTNGGTGCGGTGGTTTATGGNAATACGATGCTCACTGAGCCTGGCAAAGTGANGCATGTGGGTACTCTCGCACGTTTACGNATAGGCGGTCGGGACGATTTAGNACAGGANNTNTCCGCCGAAATCTCNNGTGTNTTTCGNTCCAGCGGAGTGGATGCACAGGTCGCCGNTGATATTGATGCTGCACTGTGGANNAAGTTTGTNTTATTTTCNGNGATGAGTGCGGCCTCNTGTCTTGCCGATTTAGCNACAGGCCCACTCCGTGTNGANCCGGATTACCGGGCGATGCTCAANCGTGGCATGCGGGAAACAGCTGCAGTCGCACGNGCACACGGAGTAAAGCTTGAGCCGGATATCGTTGANCGCTCCTTGTCAATTGTGGATGAGATGGCTGCTGANTCAGTGCCGTCGANGTTGCTTGATTTACGCGCTGGTCGGCGACTTGAGATTGAGCATCTCAGCGGTNCGGTTGTGCGNCTTGGAAANCTGCTTGGGATAGANGTNCCTTTTCATAGTGCGGCNTACGGTGCTCTGAAGCANCAAGCTAAGGAATAGGTGTTTGNTCGNNTTACGCGAGAACNNTNGCNAGTTTAAGGNGAGAGGTCTATGAGAGGACCGNAGCCNAGGCCTGAGATTGCGGCGTTNCCACTTTATNTGCCTGGCGCTACTCGGGGTACGGGTAAAGAGCCGGTAATTAAACTGTCATCGAACGAATCNGCACTCGGGCCGAGCCCAGANGCATTACGCNCGTATCGTGAGTACGCCGAGACNTTACGTCTCTATCCTGATACTGGCTGTCTCGACCTCAGGCANGCACTGGCNGAGCGGNACGGGCTTGAGGNAACGCAGATCGTTTGCGGCAATGGCTCCGACCAAGTCGTGCACGCGTTAACNCTTCTATACGCTGGACCTGGNGANGAGGTTGTTTTTAGCGAAAATGGATTTCTCCGATTCAAGTTGAGTGCGATTTCGTGTGGCGCCANGCCAGTGCCGGCTAAGGAAAATAGGCACACTACCTCTGTGGACGCGCTTCTTGCGTCGGTTACCGACCGGACAAAAGTGGTACTGTTGGCCAACCCGAACAATCCAACCGGTACTTACATATCCACTGGCGAGTTGGAACGGTTGTGGGACGGGTTGCCACGCACAGTATTACTTGTCATTGACTCAGCTTACGCAGAGTTTGTTGAGAGCGCAGACTATTCTTCCGGAGAACCCCTCGTTGGACGAGCCGAGAATGTTGTCATGACGCGAACCTTCTCCAAGGCCTATGGTCTAGCCGGAGTCAGAGTGGGCTGGGCCTATGGTCCTGAGCGTGTTATTGAGACCTTCAACCGTGCGCGGCTACCATTTCCGGTGAGTGGGGCAGCTCAGGCGGCTGGTGTGGCGGCTCTTCAGGACGAGGCACACCTTCGGTCCGTCATCGGGCACAACACGAAGGCCCGTGACTGGGTGGCTGAACAAATGCGCGATTTAGGCATGCCGCCACTGCCAAGCGCAACAAATTTCAACACATGCCGAGTGAGCGAGCCAGGCAGCGGTCTGGCTCGCTCAGCTATGGAGTTTCTGACTAGCCGCAACATACTTGTCAGACCGTTGGATGCCTACGGCCTCGATAATTATTTGCGGATTACGGTCGGTTTAGACAGAGAGAATCAGAAGCTCATCGATGGATTCTCAGCGTTCGTCCATAGTGTCGCGCCGGATGGCGTGGGTAAGAACAACCTCAACCGTTGAACGCCCTAACGGCTAGTCATTACAGCGTGCCCTCAAAAGTAACTCAAGTACTCATCGTCGGTGCAGGGCCCACCGGCCTCATCGCGGCCAACATCCTTGGGCTAGCGGGAATTCGCACGATCGTGGTTGAGCGAAATAGTTCCACTTCAGATATTCCGAAAGGGATCTACATCGATGACGAGTTCTTTCGCACACTCGATACGGTTGGGCTCGCCGGTGAAATCGCAGAGCACTGTGTGTCGGCGGCTGGCGTCACTTACTTCTCTCGCTTTGGATTTTGCATCACGCGAGTCAGGGGTTTTATCACCAAAAACGGCTATGGAAACCGGTCGGCCATTTGGCAACCAGAATTGGAACGGATACTGGTTCGTGGCGCTAGGCGGTTCGCGGCGGTAACGGTTCAGTTTGGGGAGCCCTTGCTTGACTTGGATGATCGAGGGGCAGTGGTGGTCGCCGGGATTCTGAATGACAACGGAGTGCGTCAAGAAATCCACGCTGACTATGTCCTAGGGTGTGATGGTGGGAAGAGTTTGGTTCGAAAGCTATTAGGAATCCAGATGGAGGGGCGCTCATACAAGCAGCCATGGGTGGTGGTTGATGTACTCAATGACAGTGATGCGAGTCCATTTTCGAAATACTTCGTAAATCCCAAGCGTCCAACGGACAGTATTCCAGCGCCATTCCACGGTCGGCGATTTGAGTTTATGCTGCTGCCGGGTGAAGACCCGGAGACGATGCTCGAGGATCGCTCACTCCGCCGACTGTTCGCTCCATTCCGGAACTTTGACAATCTAGAGATCTGCCGGCGAGCGGTATATACCTTTCATGCACTGTGTGTTCGAACGATGCGGAAGGGGCGCGTATTTCTGCTAGGTGATGCTGCCCATTTGATGCCGCCCTTCGGTGCGTCAGGGATGAACTCTGGGCACCGCGATGCATCAAATCTTTGCTGGAAGCTGGTTGCTGTTTTTCATGGTGTCACGTCGATGGCGACACTTGATACCTACGAGACCGAACGTTTAGCTCACACCCAAGCGACGATCAACATTTCAGTACTACTTGGTCGGATCGTTAATACGCGATCCGCCGTATTAGCATTTTTTCGGGACCTGCTGTTTTGGGTTCTTTCGCGAGTTCCGCCCACCCGTGGATATATCACCGAGATGAAATACATTCCTCGTGCAAGGATTGGTGCAGGACTAGTCGTGCACGATGCGTCCCGTTCGACGCCTACTTGGGTCGGTAGAATGATCCCGCAGCCTCAGGTGCAGGACTCGACTGGAACGACGGCTCTCCTGGATAGCCATCTTGGGTACGGATTTGCACTCATTGCGGTGGATTGCCCTAGTCTGGATTTAACCAGTACGCTCCGCCACACCTATTGGCAAGTGTTAGGCGTAAATGTAATCCATCTATTTTCGACCGATCAACAACCATTGGGTGGTGCGTGGCTGAGGCTCCTCGATGACCGGTTTCGCGAGGTTGTCCGGCGGCATACCGGTGAAGTGCTTCTCGTCCGCCCAGACCGGTACGTTGCGGCGGTAGCTAGTCCTCACGAACTTGATACCTTAGCGAAGAGGATTGAACACTTGTTCCACCTAGGTGGGAAAACTCCTGCGTTATAATCTGGCGTCGTTTCTTAACGGGCTTATGGCTTGTTTAATGTGATTAAACTGTTCTGGCCAAAGGTGTTTTCACATAGCTGAGCTAGTAATGGATAGGTTTCAGAGCGCTGGGATCGTGAATCGAACGTTGGTGATAACGCTGGTTCTTATCGGGTGCCTAGGTCTATCGAAAATGGTATGGGCTCAGCCTAACACCTTTGATCCAAGCGAACTGGGTCCGCAGGTCGCTGAAACCGTACCGGATTTTACGCTGCTGGACCATCGGGGTGAAACGCGCACCCTTGAGTCACTCTACGGACCACGAGGGTTGATGCTAGTCTTCAGTCGTTCGGCGGATTGGTGACCGTGGTGCAAGACGCAGCTCGTTGAGCTGCAAAGTCGGTATCAGGACTTGCGATCGGCCGGACTAGAGTTGGCCGTGATCACTTACGACCCTGTTGAGATACAACAAGCCTACGTCGATCGCCAAGGACTGGAATTTCCGATGCTATCGGACGTTGGTTCGGCAGTCATTAAACGCTACGGTCTTCTTAACGAGTCAGTCGAGGCGGCAAGTCGTGTTTACGGTATTCCACACCCGGGCACGTTCATTCTTGATTCCAACGGTCGGGTCCTTGAGCGGTTTTTCGAGCGAGGGTATCAACCGCGAAATACCGTGTCGAGCATCGCGGTTAAACTCGGCAATCCGCTCAGAGGCACTGGGGTCGACGGGATAAGGCTGGCGACCGACCATCTTGAGGCTGTGGCCTATCCGACCGATCGCATCGTTGCGCCCGGCAACAGGTTCTCGGTTGTCCTCGATGTGACACCGAAATTTGGCATGCACGTCTACGCGCCAGGTAGTCATTCGTATCAGGTGATTACTCTTCGAATAAATCCTAAGGAAGGGCTAGTTGCCCACCCTATCATTTATCCCGAGTCGGAGATTTATCACTTTGAGCCGCTCGACGAGCGGGTAGAGGTCTATCAGCAGCCGTTTCGGATCGTACAGGACGTCACAATTCCGACCGTGCCAGAGATTCGACAGCGTGCGGTGGATGGTGGGTCGCTGATCATCGATGGCGTGTTTGAGTACCAGGCGTGTGACGACGTAATCTGCTACAACCCTGTGGTCTTACCTGTTAGTTGGACGCTTGTCCTTCGCTCGATAATAGATTGATGGGGTACCGAGGAGCTCGGAGAAGGCGTCTTGTGTGCTCTTAGCGTCATCTGCTTTCCTGCTTGGATTTGTGCATGGCCTTGGCGCTGACCACCTAATGGCCATTGCCGCTCTTTCAGCCCATGGCCGTGATGATCAAGTAAGGGGGAAAGCTTTCAGGGTGGCCCTAAGGTTTGCGTGCGGTCACGCGGTAGTTCTGGGTGCCAGTGCTGCAGCCGTCTTACTGTTTGGTTGGCAGGTACCCGTTGTGCTAGAGCGAGGAGGGGAGTTGGTCAGCGGTTGGCTACTCGTGGTGTTGGGTGGGATGGGGTTTTGGGTGTTGATAAATCGTGAGGTCTACACACCCGCTCATGTTCACTTATCGAATCTTGCTAGGTATCTGAATTTTGGCAGTCAGAATCAACGTTCGGCCCACGCTTTGCATTCCTATATTCCAACGGCACTAGGCGCGATCTTTGCAGTTAGTGGTCTGCGGGCCCTGACACTCTTAACGTCGTTCTCTGGTGCTGAGGCGGAGAATGGGTCATTGCTGGCCCTACTTGGGTTCGTCACGATCTTTACCATGGGGATTGTACTGGCGATGTGCTCGTTCGGAATGTTGCTGGCACAACTGATGTCCAGTCGTATCCTGCTCGGCGTGAGCCGTATTGCTGCAGGGGTGACGGCCTCGGCTTCGATTCTTCTAGGTATTTACTGGCTTGCCGTCTCTTGAGGTGAAAAATTCTTTAGGTGCTGTTGTGCTGGACCGAACTTTGCGTCACACCTGAGATGGAGATAGTTCTCATCTTTGAGACCTTGCTTACAAAGTCCTGACCCCGTGACTTCGAGTCAGAAAATAACAGGCGATCACGGTGAGAACCATGCCGTTTATTCCTAATACGAATGGTGCGGATATTCGGTCTGCCACGAAGCCAGCGATCAGGTTGCCCAGAGGGATTCCGCCACGGAACGCAACCATGAAAATACTCATGACGCGGCCACGGAGTTCATTTGGGGCGACGAGTTGCACGAGAGAAGTGGTCAGTGAGAACACCATGATGAGCGTTGTGCCAGCGAAGAAGAGCAGGACCTCGCTTAGCAGCATTACACGTGAAAATGAGAAAGCGACGACAAGTCCGCCGAAGGCAAGCTGCACAAACAATAACGTCACGCCCATGTAACGGAACTTACCCAGCCAAGCGACAGTCAGCGCACCCACGACTGCTCCGGCGCCTACGAACGCCATCATCCGGGTGTACTGTTCGACTCCCTGCGCGAAGACATCCTGAGCGATGACGGGTAGTAGGGTCAGTAACGGGAAGCCGAGAAGCGTTGTTATGAAAGCTAGGCTAGTCAATGAAGTCAGTGAACCTTGGTGACGGACGTAGGACAGTCCACTTCGTAATTCATCAAGCATGCGCTGTCGGGTTGACGGCGGCAAATGCTTCACGCGCAGCGACATCAGTGCGACGATCACCACGAAAAAGGAGAGCCCATTAAAGCCGAAGCAGGCAGCTGTGCCTAACGCTGTCATTGTCACTCCAGCGATGAGTGGTCCGATGAATCGACCGAGATTGAATTGAATTGAATTTAGTGCAATCGCGTTGGGTAGATTTTCTTTGGGAACGAGTGCTGGTATGAGGGATTGGTGCGCGGGACCGCCGAATGCTTGGCCGCACCCGGTTATGAACGCAAGGAGCAGAATCTGCCAGATTTGAACGACGTTGAAGTAGACAAGTGCGGCCAAGACGAAAGCCGGGACCATCTGAATGCATTGCGAACCGATCAGTAGATAACGGCGATCGTGACGATCAGCAATGACACCTCCGATGAGCGTAAAAAGTAGAACCGGTAGATCGCTCATGAACGAAGCTAGGCCGAGATAGAACGCTGAGCCAGTGAGTGTAAGAATGAGCCAATTTTGCGCGACCCTTTGTACCCACATGCCGACCGTGGATACGAAGGAGCCGCACCAGAGGATGCGAAAGTTGCGGTAGGCAAGTGCGGCGCCGAGGCGGCGTAAGGCACGCGAGCCCGGCGACGCTAGCATGGATCTAGAAGTGACGTTTGAGTTCTCCGGGTCATCTCTCAATGGTTTGGCCGCGTGGTAAGGATTCTTTACAGATGGTTGGTTGATTACGAACGGCGAGTTTAGCGGATGGACACAAGCCACTACCTTATCACTGGGTCTTCTGGGCTGGGGTCCTCTGGTCCGGCGTGGGCCGTTTCACGCACCGAGTAGGAAACCGTGTAGCGATTTACCGGAGTGAGGTCAGTGTAGGTTGGCTTCTTGCAATTTTTCTTTAATGGCGAATAAAATACGAAAGTTGTGTTGAAAAAAGTAGACTTAGAAAGACTTCTCAGGAGTAATGATCTAGGAAACACTTTATTATCAAATAGTTACATAAATTACCTGGAGAAAGTTCAGTTAGCGTCAACAGGTATTGATGCACTTGATGGGGCACTTTCCGGTGGGCTACCTAAAGGCGAGCTTTCGGAGATCGTCGGGTTACGTTCATCCGGACGAATGAGTGTGCTATGTGCGGCAATGGCAGCGGCAACCAGTCGTGGCGAGCTGGTAGGTCTTATTGACACGCTTGATACGTTCGCCCCAGGCTCGGCAGTAACATCCGGAATTAAACTATCGCATCTCTTATGGATCCGTGGGCATCCGGATACCCACGGCGAAGACGAGGCGCACGCTCTAGGCCGGGCGCTCAAGGCGCTTGGATTGCTGCTCAATGCAGGTGGTTTCGGAATAGTCGCACTAGACCTAACCGATCTGTCAGAACGCACACTCAGTCGGATTCCGTTCACCACATGGATGCGGTTACCGCGTGCTATCAAGGGACAGCCAACAGTTTGTGTTCTGATGGGTAACCGGCCGGTTGCTCGAAGTGCAGGAGGGGTGACATTAAACCTGCAAAAGGTCGAAGACGCTGTCCGATGGTCTGGCAACATTGGCCACGGTAGCCTGCTGAGAGGTCTTGAAGTCACCGTCCGTGTGACTGGAGCACGGCGTCCGGACGACGGCCGTGCTTTCAAATTGTTCATTTCAGCTGACGCGATGCATTCCTCGTCGCTTTCCGGCTCGTAAGACCCTAGCTATGTTCGCTAGTGTGTATGTTGCGGGATCTCGTCGAGGCCGTTCATTATCCGGCGATCAATTCTCTAAAGATCTCCTCTCTCTGGCCCGTTACTTTTCTCCTCGTCTGGAAATGGTCGATGCGCGGACGGTTGTTTTAGATGTGACTGGACTGCGTGGAATGTGGGGCAGTCCTAGAGCGTTTGGAGCTGCCGTGCAACGGAAGGCCATCGAACAGGGGATCCACTGCCGTGTGGCGCTAGCGGCGACACGGATTGCCGCAGTTCTATCGGTCTACGGCCGTACTGATGCACTTACGGTGATTAAGCCCGGTAGAGAAGCTACAACTATTGCCACGTTGCCTTTGGACATTCTTACAAGGGTCGCAAATTTTGGTTTGCAGAGGAATGCTGCAATACCCCTCGAAGTACGTAATCGAAACGTAAGTCGGATGATCAACATTTTTAAACGCTGGGGGCTCGCAACGCTTGGTGATGTGGCGGCACTACCGCGCGATGCACTTTTTTCAAGATTTGGCACAGAAGGTGTTATGTGGCAGAAATGCGCTTGCGGCGAGGAGTCACAGCTGTTGATTCCTACGCCTGAAAATCGGCCATTCGAAGTGGCGCTTGACTTTGAATGGCCGGTTGAAGGGTTCGAGACGCTCGCCTCAGGACTCCGCCCGATGCTTGAGTCGCTGGTGTTACAACTCAGCCAGGCGGGTGTTGCGGCGGCTGTTTTAATTGTTCGTCTCTGGCTCGTCACACGGGTTTGGTATACACGAACGCTGCAACTACCAGCACCGATTTGCGATTCACGGATGCTCTGCACGCTTCTAGTTCTTAATCTTAAATCGCATCCGCCGCCAGCAGGTATCGATCGCGTGGTGGTCACTGCGATTCCCGCACCCTCGCGTATTACGCAATTCTCACTGTTTGAGAAAGCTGTTCCTTCGATTGAGCAGTTATCAACTTTGTTAGCACGTCTGAAGATATTGATGGGCTCAGAACGGTGCGGCACCCCCGTGTTATCCGAGACGCACCATCCCAATGCGTTCGACGTCGGACCTTTCGACCCGACGATGTCATCGGCAATACATCTCGAAGCGGCAGAGGAAACCGGTCCTATCGCGATCTCACGTCGATTCCACCTTCCATTAGTTGCACAAGTGACGGTCGATTGTGGATGCCCAGTTCTAGTGTCGGCAAGTGGTGGTATCGGTCGTCGTTCGGTTGAGCGATGCGCCGGTCCATGGCGATCATCTGGACATTGGTGGGAGCAAACGCAGTCGGTCGACCAGG
>PBHT01000037.1 GCA_002720285.1 Acidobacteriota bacterium
GTCGTCAAGCCCGACGAACGCTCCCATAACGGTCACTTCAGTCTGTAACTCGGTCGAAGGAAGGTAGAGTTCCATGACCTCGAACCGAGCACGCTCGTCGTCTCCCCTCACGATACCAAGGGATTCGCCAGGCACCACGTTGGTGCCGCCAACCCGACAGTCAGTACCAATGAGTTCACACCAGACACGAACCAGGGCGACAACTCGCACTGTGTCACCATCACTTCGCGCTAGGGGAGGGAATCCACCCAACTCCATAGCCTCTCGTTCCGCTGGAGCGACAGCAAGAATCTCTCCAGCACCGATCTCCCCCTCCGTCCCAAACGTTTCAGCCCTTACGGGCATTGCAGTACGTTCACGGTCCAAACCGGTAAAGGCGCCGAGGACGCGCATCTGCATCAGGGTTGGAGGCGGAAGCGGCGGGGGGGGCGGCTCCCCAAGGGGCGCCTCAATGGTAACGGCCGCAGGATGACGGGCGACCTCCCGGGCCACATCGTACAAAACGAGGTCGTGCGACCCTGGCCCGAGAAGCGCCGGCAAGTTGATTTCGGCCCGAGTCGGAGTTTGGACAAGTAGTTCGGCCTCAAGAGAACCGACGGCGGCTCTCAAGAACGGTTGGAGATACCTGCCCTCCAGGGTGACGCTGAGATCACTACCCTGAGTCAATGTTCCCGGCTCAATCGTTAGGATTTCCGGCGGGGGCGTGCGAAAGAGTTGATAGGCACCGTAGCCTAAAGGAAGTAACAGAAGTATTACGAGAGCTGCGGCTATATCAATTAGGTTGATTCGACCAAACAAACGCCCGCGATCGTCAATAAGAGCCATAGGCTATTCCTATTCCAGTCTCACTCACCCCTGTGAAGATGACAAAATCGAGTCAGCTCTCCAGTTAAACGCTAAATCTCGCACACATCCCTGCTTGCAACCACGTAAAGGCAGGAGCCGGTGTCTCTACGTAGTGTCGGCCAAATAGCCCACGGTCACCAGCAGACTGTCTCGTTCCGCTAGAGGACTCCAATGCACCACAACCAATCTCGCTATAGACGCGGTGAAAACCCTCAGTGCTAACCGCCAAGTGCCCATTTAGATCGATTGCACCCACGTTTACTCGTCCAGTGTTCGCGCACCGCGTTGCGCTTTAAAGAACTCCTCGTACCACACTGCCGTCTCCTGCAGTCCATCCTCCAACCGATAGCGCGGTGTCCAACCGAGGTCCGCAGCGGCCTTACTCGCATCAAGGAACTGGTCGGGAATTTCATTCGTGGCCTCGCTTAACACCACCGGTGTTAGGTCAGTACGTCCCATTACACGAGTGATGACGTCGACCAACTCAAGAACGCGAAGCGGTTGTCCATGGCTAAAGTTGTAACCCTCACCGCCCGCCTCCCCTTCCATTAATCGTTCTGCGAGCAGCACATAAGCACTCACAGCCTCTTTAATGTAGACGTAGTCGCGGCGGAGCGTCCCATCGCTGCGAACGATAGGACGCTGGCCGTCGAACAGTGACCGAATCGTGCCCGGTACGATGCGGTTAAAATTAAGGTCGCCACCCCCGTAAAAGTTGCCGCAACGGGTAATGGCCACTGGCAGGCGATACGTATGCCAGTACATCTGCGCGATAAGATCGGCACAACTCTTCGAAGCATCATACGGATGCCGACCTATAAGTGGGGCATCCTCTCGATACGGCAGCTCAGCCTGAGCCCCGTAGGCCTTGTCACTGGAGGCAACGACAACAGCACAAATGCCTTTTCGCCGGCGAGCGGCCTCAAGCACATTCCAGGTGCCCTGAATGTTCGCACTGAAGGTCGACAGAGGATTCTCGTTGGCAATACCAACGATCGTCTGTGCACCGAGATGGAAAACGACTTCAATTTCGTATTCGTTAAGCGAGCGTTCAAGGAGAGGATGATCTTCCAAAGCTCCGTGTACAACTCTGACTTCGCGGTCGAGACCAAGGCGGTAGAAATTTGACTGGGGCGCGTGATCACGCACGAGCCCAACGACATCAGCTTGCTGATCAACCAACCATCGGGTAAGCCACGAGCCCAAGAGACCGGTGCAGCCGGTGACCAAGACACGACGACGATGCCACGCTCCAACCGAGTTCATGTCCAGATACTCCACGGTGCTTTACCACTTGCCCACAACTCATTCAGGATTTTCACCTCACGGTAGGTGTCCATCGGCTGCCAGAAACCATCATGTCTGTAGACCATTAATTGCCCATCGCTTGCCAGTCGCTTCAACGGCTCCTGCTCCAGAACTTCATCGTCCCGATCCCTCAGATAGCGGTCAAGAAATTCGCGCTGAAATACCAGAAAACCTCCGTTGATCAGGCCATCGCTGACCTGTGGTTTCTCGTTGAACTCGTACACCTGATCGTCATTACCGGCACACATTTCACCAAAACGCCCGGGTGGGCGCACGCCTGTCACCGTGCCGATTTTCCCGTGAGAACGGTGAAAAGCCAGGAGCTCATCAATGTTAACGTTACCTAGGCCATCACCGTAGGTCACCAAGAAACAATCGCTCTTCACGTATTCCCGTCCTGCCCGCCGTATCCGAGCACCAGTCTGACTGTGCGCACCCGTCTCGACTAGAGTCACCCGCCAATCTTCTTCGATCGGATGATTGTGGTACTCAATACGCTCTGGTTCTCGGAGATCGACCGTGAAGTCGGCGCTATAGGTCTTGTAGTTCATGAAGTAGTTCTTGATGACATGGCCCTTATACCCGAGACACACGATGAACTCCGTCAAGCCGTGTGCCGCATACATTTTCATGATGTGCCACAGAATCGGCCGGTTACCAATCATCACCATGGGTTTCGGTTTAACGTCGCTTTCCTCGTGGAGCCGAGTTCCCAAACCGCCACAAAGGATCATCACAGGGGGTTTATCCATTAGGTTTGCGATCGAGTGGAGGTGGTGGTTTGTCCGTCTCGCTCACCATACGCCCGCCACCCAAACAGGCCAGTTGGAGATACGAGGGTACGGCTGAGGTCGCTACGTCTCAGCCAGCCATTAAGGTCATTTTCATTGTAGTAGAAACGAATTGGCGCCGCGAGACGATCGAACCAATCGGCCCACGCGACTTGAAACGGATAATTACCATAGACCTTCAAACGTGGGGTTCCGAACCGGCGCACCACAGAACCTAAGCCTGGCAACTGAGACATGATCCGGTACGGGACGACGAAACCGCCCCAATCCACTGCAGCGGCAGCCCACGACAGCGCCATTTGGAAACGGGGAGAAAGTCGTGTCGTTAACGCCCGTGCCGTTTCAAGCATTGCGTTTACGAGACGCCGTTTCTTGCTGTAGACCCAAATGAACACCGCACCTTTAGATTTCACGACAGAGACGAGTTGTTTAAACCCGGCTTCGGGATCGGGCAGGTGGTGTAGAACGCCAATACTGTAGGCAAAATCGAAGGTCCCTTGCCTGAACGGCATGCGGTACACGTCCGCTTGTACCAGATGCACGTTCGGCAAATTGCAGGTGTTCTTGTGGGTCACGTCGATTGCTGCACTGATATCGACACCCACCATTTCAGCGCCGAACTGTGCTGCGTTTGCAATATGTCGACCGAATCCGCAGCCAACATCTAGCCCGCGCTTACCAGGAAAAAACGCTGGTTGGACTGGATGGATATACTCAAGGAAGTTCTCTCTAAAATCGATCACCATCGCCGAAAATGCTGTCCACTGATAACCGAAACTCTCACGAGTGCGCCGAAGTTCCTCACCAGGGGGATGACTGTCAACATTTCTGGGACGCGCGTTAGGCAAAAGGTTGGCATACTTCTCACCGAAAGCTGGAAAAAGGCCGAAGGCATCTTCCACCACGCGAGGTATGCCGTCCACAATCGGGTAACTGCGACCGCAGTCACACGAGAGTAACCCCTCCGTCGTCTCATCACCCCTACACAAAAGGGGTGTATGAGAAAAAGACTTCGAACAAACTGGGCAGGCAAGCCATTCAAGTAAGCGTAGCTTCATATCATTCACTTAGACGGGACCGGCAAGGTCCATCCTCACTCGTCGTCAATTTTGAAACATCACGATCTTTTCGCGTGGTACACCATAGCTGAGCAGGCCCTCAACCATGGCACCAGGCTGCTCTAGTGTCGCAACAATTATCAGGTCATAGTCAACACTGTGCTGTTCACGAATGTCTTGTACCGGCATTCCTAAGAACTTGTCGGCGCCCACACCATTAAATATTGCTACGAGTTCCATGCCTAATTCGGTTAGTGACAAATACGCTAGTTCTGCCGCTTCGCCAGTGCCGTAGATGGCAACGCGCCTGCGCTGACCTTCCGTAAACGGCTGTAAAACCGACCGCAGGTGTTGCCGTACCTGGCCATACAAGAACATCGAATAGTCCATGAACTCATATGTGAGTCGCGTCTTTTCAGCAATGCCAGTCGGAGTCAGCACGTACAAAATCCGATTCGGTTTGAAGTTGACGCACTTGACATAACCCTTGCGGACCAAACGCTTCACGTAAAGATTAGCCAGACCTAGGGCAATCCCTAGTTTGGTTGACAAACCACGCTGGGTAATTCGCGAATTCTCCGCAATGGCTTCGAGTGCCTCGAGGTCGCGGCGCGCCTCAGGATCCACAATGACCTCCCCATGAGCTACACCATAAGCGCCCATTTAGAAGAATCGTGGGTGTCCTACGACTACATTGAGGTCTCCCTCCGCCGTAGATAATGGAAGCAGTCAACATTAGTCGGACCAATCTTTTCTCACGACAATGGAGGTCGAATATTTCGACCACAGCCCTTAACATCCCAACAATGAAATTGAAAACCGCGGTGGAAGCCCCGAAGGGGCGTTAGATCACTAAAACTGAGACCGCTGCGGTAGGCAGAACACTGACACAGTTAACATTGAAGTCATTCTGGCACCAAGGCTGAGTCAGTGAAAAAGTTACAATTTCACACGGCGAGCCCACACTCCGTCTGCTGCCTCGCTGAACCATCCTGAAGACCAGAATTCGTCGAATCCGTATTGGTCAGACGTGAAACCCCACGCCTCGGTAATCTGACCATCGTGCCAACGAGCCACCTCACAACAGTTGGCGGTTAGTGTTTTGTTTCCTCGAGTCGCAGTCATTTTGAAAAGAACGGCGGTTCGTTCGTCACTCGTTAAAAAGTCCTGATCTTCGACACTCAGTGTCCCGCCGACAAGAACTTCCATCCTAGCAAAGAGCCCAAACACGGCTTCAGGTCCTCGATAGTCACCTGAGACCTGACTCTTACCAGTAACGTGCCACACCACATTGTCCGCAATAATGCCTTTCAAAGCTTCCTGGTCACCCTTGGAACGAGCCCGATATCTGCGATGAAGTAAATCTAGGTGTGGATGAGCGACCATAAGTTAGTCCCTTCCATGCATTACCGGTGGCTCAAACGACCCTGGGCTCGGGAATAGGAATGATAAACCGACCACCAGCCTCGGCGTAGTCGCGCTGTTGTCGCCTGATTTCCTCTTCGAAGTTCCACGCGAGGACGAACGCAAAATCAGCTTCACGTTCACGGAGGGCCTCCACCGGAAGCACTGGCAGGTGCGTGCCTGGAGTATAGTGGCCAATCTTCATGGGGTTTTGATCAACCGTGAACGACACGAGTTGAGTGTCAATGCCGCAGTAGTTAAGTAGAGTGTTCCCTTTCGCCGGCGCACCATAGCCCGCAACCACCTTGCCATCAGATTTGAGCTTTTCTAGTAGACGGCGAATAGCTTGTCGATTCAAAGCTACGTCAGCTGCAAATCGCTCATAGCGGTCCATGTTTTCGAACCCTGCTTCGGTCTCCGCCGCAGCATAATCAAGAACGGCATCTGCNTGATTCCCTTGAACCTCTTGTCTACCCAGATANACCCGCAACGACCCTCCATGAAGCGGTACATGCTCAACTCGCCTAATGGATAGGCCAACGCAGTCGCACAAACGCATCATCGTTGTTACAGAGAAGTAGCACAGATGCTCATGATAAATCGTGTCGTACTCCAGACGATCCAGTAGATCTCGAAGATAAGGCACTTCGATAACAATGAGCCCGTCTGGTTTGAGAACGTGCTTACACCCTTCCAGAAAATCTGGCGTGTCATCCACATGCGCTAAGACGTTGTTTGCAATAACCACATGAGCTGCACCGTATGTCTCCTGCACCTCACGACCGGTAGCTTCATTGAAGAACCGCGTCAGTGTTTCGACTCCTTGTGAGCGGGCCAATTCTGAGATGTTCTCAGCAGGCTCGATACCAAGTGTCCTCATTCCATATGGCTCAAAGCATTTCAGGAGGCTCCCATCATTACTCGCTACCTCAACAACCAAGTTCCCAGGTTGTAATTTGAGAAGTTCAACAATGGTTTTGGAGTAAGTACGATTATGCTCTGCCACGGTTTCCGAAGTTCCCGTGACATAGATGTAATGGCTAAACAGCGTTCCCGGATCGATAAGATCTAGCAGTTGTACTAGTGAGCACCCCTCGCAACGGTAGACATCAAGAGGATAGGACTGTTCTGCTGGAAATTCATCAGTTGAACGCAAAAAAGCATTCGCGAGTGGTGTCGGCCCCAAAGAAAGAAATTTAGTCAGTTGGGTGCCGCCACACACTCGACACGTCTGACGCTTAGTATGACCAGTCACGCGTGAGGACCTGAGATGCGGTTAAGCTGCCTATCGCACTTCTTAACAGTGCAGAAAAACGGGGTGTCCATTTGAAACGCTGGAACACAGGAACGATTATAACCGGCAGAGTTAGTTAGGCGCACACACTTACAAAGAATCAGATGTCGTCATGAACAATGTGAAAGCAAACCAGCAGGATGACAACCAATCACGCGCTGATCGAAAAAACAATTACCAGGAATCTTAGCCCTGGCGTGTCACTCGCTCCATATCGGCGTCAACCATTCGGCCGACCAACTGTTCGAAATCTACCGTTGGTGACCAATTGATGTTCTGTCGAGCTTTCGAGGCATCCCCGACTAGATGGTCGACTTCCGCAGGGCGCAATAGATTTGGATCAACACGAACCCACTCTTCCCACTCAAGGCCTACGTGGCTGAACGCAAGCCGCACCAAGTCTCTGACCGAGTGACTTGTACCAGTAGCGATGACGTAATCATCCGGACGATCGCACTGCAACATCATCCACATCGCGCGAACGTAGTCACCCGCAAAGCCCCAATCACGGCGTGCATCGAGGTTACCAAGCAACAGTGAGTCGATAAGACCGTGCTTGACTCTAGCAACTCCATCACTCACTTTACGGGTGACGAATTCCAGACCTCGCCGTGGTGACTCATGATTAAAGAGAATCCCTGAAACGGCAAATAGATCATAACTCTCACGGTAATTTACCGTGATGTGGTGTCCGAACGCCTTAGCAACACCGTAGGGACTTCTTGGATAAAATGGCGTCGCCTCGGTCTGTGGCACATCACGCACCTTCCCAAACATTTCGCTAGAGGAGGCTTGATAGAACCGAATTGAGGTGTCAACCTGACGAATTGCATCCAAGATCCTTGTTACCCCAAGAGCATTAAATTCACCCGTAAGCATCGGCTGGTCCCACGATGCTGGTACGAACGACATCGCCGCCAGATTGTAGAATTCGTGTGGCCGCACCTCCTCAATGACACGAATCATCGAGAGTTGATCAAGGAGGTCGGCCGTTCGCAGTTGAACCCTGTCGAGCAGGTGTTCTATGCGCCATAAATTTGGCGTGCTAGAACGGCGAACCATTCCGACAACTTCGTAGCCCTTGTCTAAAAGCAACTCAGCTAAGTAGGAGCCGTCTTGGCCAGTGATGCCAGTAATGATCGCTCGCTTGGACATAGAGATGGGCGCTATTTGTTAGGTGTCAGAATTCGTTAACAGCCGGTGCTCAACTTAGATGCCGATCAAGTCAATTACATGACGCGCTGCTGGAACAAGCGACCGTCGGGAAGTTACCGTCAAGCCAACTGATTCCAGCAGTCTCAAAAGCCCTACGGTCATCGGACAGGACGCCTCCTCCAAGAGACGACGGCACATACGAGACTCCGCGTCATTAGAAGCCACAAGCCAGCCCCACAACAAACCTCGACTGTGTCCGCGGTCCACAAGACTTATTAATCGATTTATGAACTCCAAGTCCTCGGGATGTCGTAGGGCGTATTCCGAGCAGTAATCGCGTAGCACACTCGTTCGGAGAGGAATACTTTGACTGAAGGCCATCCTTGAAGAATTCTGTTCGTGCGACCTCCACGAAAAGAGCGATTCGGCCACCACAGCAACATCCCACTGCTCAGCAATCCGCATTAGGATCGTGAAATCACCCCAGTGGATTGGGCAGCGCTCATCAAAGCCAGACGTCTTCACCACTTCCCGGCGGAATACAAGGGCTGGTGTCGCCAGTTCAGACCTTCCTCTGCGAACTAGCCGCTCAATGAAGTTTCTGCCACTCCAAGTCCCGGTTTTCTTAATCAATCGACGACGAACGGTCAGTCGTCCCTCACCGTCGATCATATTCCAGTTACTACCAGCGAATGCCGCCTGTGGATTAGCTTCAAGCACTGCAACGTGGGCATCCAGGAATCTTGGATCGTAGTGGTCATCATCATGAAAAAAAACGACATATTCACCAACCGCGGCGCGAATGCCGCGATTAAAATTTTCGAACATCGGCACGCGCTCGTTAACCCTCAAGATTCGCGCGTTTGAATTGTTCGCCACGAATCCAGTTATTACCGACTGGGCTTCGGGTCCACTCGCATTATCTAGAACAATCACTTCGTAGTTCTCGTAGGTCTGCTCTCGGAGAGATTTCAGAGCGGCACTCAGATACTCGACACGCCCGATCGTGGGAACACAAATTGATACTAGAGGAAAAGTCACGTTACGGTAACCGTCAGTATCGGATTGAAAATAATCATTACCCGTTGCAGCTCGCTCACTTGCCGTCCAGAGCCTCCAGAGTCTTTACGACCCCCTCCTTGATGCCGATGCGTGCACGCCAACCGGTTGCTGCACAGAGCCTACGTGTATCTGCCCAGAATCCGTCACCATCAGGAGGGCATTCGACTAGAGGATGTGTGATCGGACGTGGCATGTCGTAGTACTCCGCAGCCAAGTTTGCGACGTGGCCAACACTCGTTGGTTGGCCACTTCCGATATTAAAGACCCCAGAGGGTATGTCTGAAGAGACCAGCGACACTAAAGCGGAGGCTACGTCATCAACGTGAACAAAATCCCTAAAGGCATTCGGTGTGCGAATACTTGCCTTTTGTCCGGAGGCATAAGAGACCCGAAGAGAGGGAATTAGTGAACCCTGCATCTGCCCAGGTCCATAGACAAAGAAAATCCGGGCCCATTGATAGTTAAATGCCGCATCACGAGCGACCGTTTCCAGCACGTTCAACTGCGCGTGCTTCGTTGCTGCACAGAAGCCTCGGTCAACTGGAACGCTTTCTTCGGAGACAGTTCCAGAAGCGCGACCATATTCTGCACAGGTTCCTGCAACGACCATTCGCCGTACACCCGATCGCGCCACAGCGCCGATAAGTCGAAGGCCAGCATCCAGATTCGTGCGGCACCTTTCAAGCGAATAGTCCGGTAACCCTTCCCACGCCAGATGGAGACACCACTCGGGTTGAAACCTTATGGTTTCCTTAATCCAGTCACCGTCTCTCCCCAAATCAGCTGTGATCGCTTCCATCCCATGACGCCGAGGCAGCTTAGCTGGGTCTCGGGAGAGACAAAGCACTTCGTGCTCCCCTAAAAGAGGAATTACGCGGCTCCCGATAAAACCGGTGCCGCCAGTCAACAATACACGCATCGCAATTCAGAACTATTCGAGCGACGCTGGATCAAAATCAGGAAAAGTTCGATCCCGTTCCGAGATCACGGCTGGTTCTGTTGGCCAGTTCACCTTGAACGCAGGATCGTTGTAACGGAAGCCCCGCGCTGACTCTGGAGTAAACATTTCGCTCATGTAATAGTGAAGCACGGTGTTCGCAACAGTCGTCAACCAAGCGTTGGCGCAGCCAGCTGGCACATAAAGGCTTCGACGGTCATCAGCTGAAATCTTTACCGAGACCCATTGCATGAAAGTCGGTGAGGTTTGCCGCAGATCGACGACTACGTCATAAATCCCACCGGACATACACGAAATAGTCTTGGATTCTGCGTATCGGCCCACCTGGTAGTGAAAGCCCCGAAGCGTACCAGTTTGAACATTCTCCGAAATATTGCCCTGAGCAACAGTTGGTGCAAGACCATGTGCCGCAAACTCCTCGGTACAGAAGTGACGACGAAAGCCACCTCGTTGGTCAGAAAAGACCACCGGCTCAATAAGCCACACCCCCTGCAGCGCCAACTCAGTGAACTTCATGTAGCAACGACCAATAGTTCAAACGTTTGGGGTAGAAGCGTTTAGCTGGCTATGCTCGCGGGCATGCTTCTCAGTCGAATAAAATGTTTGGTATCTTCTACTTGGACGCCATCCCCAAGCTAACCCTCGGGCAGACTCACGCCCTCTCACTTACAGTATAGGAATGAAAAATCCCCTCTCTAGTGAGTCGTTCATGAACTGAACATAATTTTTCCTTAGTTTTCATGGGTTTGTCAAGTTAGACCAATTTCATGGTCCAGACCGCATGGAGTCTTTCGTAATCCCTCAGATAGTCAATCGTTCAATAAATGAACACACTTTTTCTTAGCGTTTATGAAGTTTCTCAACTCAGCCAGACTTTTCCGTTAGACCAAAATCAAGACTTTCGTATAATTTTCGATACTTCTCGGTGCCCTTTTCGATGTCGAAGAGTTCACTCGCGACGCGACGACACCGTTTGCTTGTCTCCAGGCCAGTGAAAAGGGCTCGCACGGGCGGAAGTGAGGCTATAAACGCCTCCTGGTCCATTGCTGGAAGGACCACCCCAACGTCGTGATGCCTGACAATCGCACCAGAATCGCCAACTCCATCGTTCAGGATCACGGGAACTCCGCATGAGAGAAACTCCGCGAGCTTGGTAGCCGCTGATGCACGTTTCGACAGTGTCGGGCGTATGAAAAACAGCCCGGCATCGAACAAGGCCGTATAGCGAGGCATTTCTGAAAAGCTGGCTCTGGTAAGTACCATGGCAGAATCAGGAATACCACTGGCCACAGCGTCCCGCCGTAGAGTCTCATGGTCTTCACGCGTCACAATGAGAACTCGCAAGGATTGAATCGATTTCGACAAATACGCTAGGTAACGAAGCATCTCAGTCCGCAGATACCAGTTACTCATCGTGCCTACACATCCGATCACAAGCTTGCTTTCAAGACCGAGTGGACCAATCAAATCAGGGTCTTTCTTGATGGGCTTGAACCGTTGCAAATCGACGCAGGTCGGGATCACCACCGTTGGCACGGTATCCGAAATGTCGTACCCAAGCGCCGGCAGTGCCTGCACGCCAGCCTTCGTCAAAGAGACAATGGCGTCAGCCCGTTCAAAGAACCGCCGTTCCCACCACTTACCGAGTCGATAAAGAAACCCGTACGCGCGCCAATGCCCAGCTTCCACCTTCTCGTCAACCCAGAAGCCTCGCATGTCAAACAGGAATCGCGAGGCGCCGCCACGGCGAACGAACAGGGCGACCAATGCTGCTACATAGCCTCGGGCGTGCACGATTCGGATGGTCCCCTGCTGGCAGACGCGCCAGGCGGTCAGCGCTCCACAAACAACGTCAAAGATCGTTGAGAAGACAGGGGGCGACTTGTGATAACGCAATGGAATCCAGTTGATGCCAGACGCGTGGAACCGCTGCTCCATCGCTATCACGCGCGTATGATCCGACAGGTCCTCAGGCTTCTCGAAGCTAATCAGCGTAATTCGGTAGTTGACCGAAAGTCGCGTCAAGTAATTGACGACTTGTGACTCGCCGAGCGGTTCAAGTGCGCCATCGTACGAAACATAGAGAGCCTGAGAGTCCTTAGACAACATAGAAGGGTAACCAGCTCTATAGCTGGGCGTCTCGGTCTGTCGTTAACAATCCCTAGGCTCAGGAAGATCGCAGCGTGAGGCGCCCATTTCAGCCAGGGTCGTTCCCGTCACAGTCGCACGATATGGAGATCGGTCCGGCCCCGAAGTGCGTTACGAGTGTCTACGATTAGCGGCGAACGTCGAACGATTTCGTCGTAATCAAACGACGCGTGAGGAGTGGTGATCACCGCACAGTCAAATTCTTGATCGAAAGTCGCAGAGGGTTCGATGGCCTCCAAATGCACTTGCCCTAGCTCGAGGGACGCCACATACGGGTCACTGTAGGACAACTTAGCACCACGCTCCTGCAGCAACTGTGATAGGTCGAGCGCCGGCGACTCACGAACATCACCCACATTAGCTTTGTAAGCAACACCGAATAAATGAATTGCTGCTCCCTTGAGTGGTTTGCCAACTGTATTTAGCGCATCACTAACTCGCTCGAGCACATAGCGAGGCATCCGGCCGTTGATATGCCCGGCCAACTCAATGAAGCGACTCTCAAAGCCGTTCTGGCGTGCTTTCCAGCTCAAGTAGAACGGATCGATCGGAATGCAATGCCCACCGAGGCCAGGGCCAGGATAGAACGGCATAAATCCGAACGGCTTCGTCTTCGCAGCATCAATAACTTCCCAAACATTGACCTCTAGATCGCGACACATCAGCGCCAATTCATTGACGAGACCAATGTTGACCGCCCGAAAAGTATTTTCCAATAGCTTAACCATCTCAGCGACACGTGTTGAAGAAACAGGCACGACCGTCTTGACGATTTGCCGGTACAAGGCTGCAGCTACCTCCGTTGATGCTGAATCAACTCCACCAACGACCTTAGGAATGTTCGCAGTACGCCACTCGGAGTTGCCTGGGTCCACACGCTCTGGAGAAAATGCTAGGAAGAAATCCTGTCCCACCTTCAATCCACTACGTTCCAGCAACGGCTGGACGACCTCCTCGGTCGTTCCCGGATAGGTCGTCGACTCAAGAATAATTAGCTGGCCAGGATGTAGATGTGCACTGACGGACTCAGTTGCTGCGGCCACGAACGAGAGGTCGGGATCCTTCGTCTTGCGAAGAGGCGTCGGCACACAGATATTGACGGTGTCAACCTCTGCAAGTTTTTGGAAATCGCTGGTCGCCACGAGACGACCAGCGTCTACAGCGGCTGCGAGTTCCTCAGTAGCTACATCTGGAATGTCAGATTCACCACGACCAATTCGCTCCACTTTCGCACCATCGACATCAAAGCCAAACGCCGAAAAACCCGCCTTCGCGAATTCCACAAGCAGCGGTAGCCCAACGTATCCGAGGCCGATCACCCCGACAGTAGCGGATCGATTGTTCAGCCGTTCCAGCAGCAAAGTAGTTGCGCCACCCATCCCGATGCCACTATAGCACGCTGTTTCCTGAGGGAATGAACCACGCTTGCGCATCGCCAGACAACTTCCTAGGGCTCATCGTAACGCCTGCCGCCGAGACGCTAGATGACGAGTCAGAGCGTCCTGCCAAGACGGCATTTTGAAACCCGCCGCTGCAAGCTTCGCGTTGGAAAGGGCACAAAACACTGGCCGAACGGCTGGCAGCGACAAACTGGCAACAGAGATTGGCCTAAGGGATGTTGTCGCTTGCAGTTGCCGTGTGATTTCCTCGGCAAGGTGCAGCCATGTCGTGTGACCCGTATTAACACAGTGGTAAAGCCCAGCTGGCGCCTTCGCGTCGATAAGTGACCGGGTCGCTCGAGCGACATCGTAAACAAAGCTTGGCGACACCACGCGGTCCATGAACACATTCGGCTCACGGCCATTTACAATCGCGTCAGTAATCTGATCGATGCTACTCCGGGCGGGCGTGCCACCGAACAGACTCTCGACACGAAGAATATAAGCACCCATAATGTCGCTCGCGAACCATTCCCCAATCAACTTCGAGGTGCCGTACACATTTCTCGGACTTGCTTCATCTTGCTCGGTGTATGGCACCGTGGCAACCCCGTCAAAAACAAAATCGGTGCTGTAGTGGACAAAGATGGCACCGACGTCGGTAGCTGCACGTGCGAGGGAACGGACGCCGAACGCATTCACCGCTAATGCCACCTCTACGTTGTTTTCGGCCTCGTCAACACGGTTATACCCGGCACAATTGATGATGATTGACGGATTATGTGCTGTTACAACCTTAAGAAGATTACCGTGGTCAACCAGCTCTAGTTCTGCATGAGTCAAAGGAATAAGTTCTTCGTCACTAAATTCAGCACAGATAGCCCCGCCGAGCTGACCACCCGACCCGGTCACGAGGACTTTTCGTTTTCCCATCGTGGGACGTTTATGACATCCGCAGGTACTCTGCGATCATCTCAACCACGTACGCCTGCTGGTCTTCGGTTAACTCGGGATACATTGGAAGCGCCAACGCAGTGCGAGCGGCATTTTCGGCCTTGGGAAACGCACCTTCTGAATAGCCAAGACTCGCGAAGCACTCCTGCCGGTGCAGCGGTACCGGGTAGTAAATCGCGGTCCCGACACCGCGTGACTCCAGATGTGAGTGAAGCTGGTCTCTCCTCGGCGTTTGGACAACATACTGATGATAGGTGTGCCACCGGTCCTGGGGCTGGACGGGAAGCACAACACCAAAGGCCTCCAATCCTGCATTGGCAAACAACTGATGGTATCTATCCGCTACCTCACGTCTCGCCCTACACCATTGGTTTAGATGCGGAAGCTTTGCTCGTAAAACGGCTGCTTGAATCGCATCCAATCGAAAATTTCCACCAACGCGCTTGTGCACGTACCTGGGCTGGGCGCCGTGTACCCGAAGCGAGTGAAGATGTTCCGCCAAAGCGTCGTCATTGGTAGCAATCAACCCAGCATCCCCGTATGCACCAAGGCTTTTACTCGGAAAAAACGAGAGCCCACCAGCCATCCCGAGCGCCCCAACACACCGCCCCTTGTACCGAGCCCCGATGGCTTGACAGGAATCTTCAATAATTGAAACACCATTTCTTGAAGTGACAGTTAGTAGTGGATCAAGATCCGCACTCAAGCCGAATAGATGTACTGGAACCATAGCTTTCGTTCGAGAGGTCATGGCGTCCCCAGCCGCAGCCGGGTCTATGTTGAAGGTGTCCGGGTCGATGTCAACAAACACTGGGGTGGCGCCGAGTCGCACGATGGAGCCCGCAGCCGAGAAGAACGAGTAGGTGGTGGTAATCACCTCATCACCTGGACCAATCCCAAGCCCCATCATGATCGCAAGTAGTGCGTCGGTTCCGGAGGACACTCCAACGGCATGCTTAGCCGAAAGGTACTCCGCCAACTCCTGCTCGAGCAGCTCAACCTCTGGCCCAAGGATAAATTGCTGACTGTCGCAGACCCTGGTGATAGCGGCGAACACATCAGCGCGAATAGAGTCGTACTGAGCCTTGAGATCAACCAGTGGCACCGTCATCTCGCTTGGCTGCCTCATCTTCCTTGCCGCTCCTTGATTGCAGCTCTCGTCTCCCGTTCGGTTTCACGCTGCCGGATTCGTTCACGCTTGTCGTGGGTTTTTTTTCCTTTAGCCAACGCGATTGCGAGTTTGACACGGCCGTTCTTAAAGTGCATTCGAACCGGCACGAGGGTCATGCCACGCTCGACTGTCTTCCCGACAAGTTTCCGAATCTCCGTTTTATGTAATAGCACTTTTCGCCGGCGCGTGGGCTCGTGATCAGCATAGCCACGGTGACTGTAAGCACTAATGTGAATGTTATAAACAAATACCTCTCCGGCCTCTACCCGACCATAACTGTCGCGTAGATTCACACGACCCTCGCGAATCGCTTTAACTTCAGTGCCTGTGAGCACGATACCCGCCTCGAAAGTATCAATAATGTGATAGTCATGAAATGCCTTGCGGTGCTCCGTGATCGGTCGTTCCCCTCGTGAGCGCCCGGTCATGCAGAAGACCGATTGCGCGTCGCCTTGACCAGCCGCGCCGCCAGTAGGACCGCCTCCACCATGCTCGACGGATCGGCAACTCCCTGACGGGAAATGTCGAATGCCGTACCATGATCGACCGACGTCCGGACGATTGGTAACCCAAGCGTCACGTTAACCGTGCGACCAAAGGCCACCAGCTTGGCCGGAATCAGCCCTTGATCGTGGTAGCAGGCCACCACAACGTCGTGTTCACCTTGCATTGCATTCACAAACAAGGTATCTGCCGGAAGCGGCCCAACCACATTGATACCGTCCTGCCGGCAAGCTTCCACCGCCGGCCGTAGAACCTGTTCGTCCTCGTGTCCTAGCAGGCCTTGCTCTCCCGCATGTGGATTGAGTCCCGCTACAGCTAGCCGTGGATTCGGAAATCCGAAACGGGGCAACTCGGTCGCGGTAAGACGAATGGTCGCCTCAAGACGATCTGTAGTGAGGAGGGCCGGGACCTCCGCAAGCGGCACATGTACAGTTGCCAACACCACACGCAACGCCTCGGAGTGGAACATCATGGCAACTCTTGACGTCCCAGTGAGATGGGCTAGTAAATCGGTATGCCCGCGCCACGGTAAGCCCGCCTTAGCAAACGCTTGCTTATTAATCGGCGCCGTCACGAGTGCGTCCGCCCGACCAGCCTGAACATCGGTAACCGCCTGCACAATAGTCTCGTATGCAGAGCTACTGGCCTTGGCTGTAACCTTTCCGGCAGAAAATTCCCCGAGTTCCGTATCCGTTTTGGGACCGTAGAGGACAATTTCCCCGGCTGCTTTGACCCTTGGATCTTCTGCCGCCTTGAGGGACACCTCTGGACCAATCCCAGACGGATCGCCCACGGTTATCGCAATCTTGAGTCTTTTGGACATGGATTGTCTGCTGAATCTGCCTCGCAAAAGTCGAACTTACCCAGGCGTGTCAGAGCTGTAACATCAGCCAGTCCGCAACAATTTTTGGGTTAGCGTTTCGAACGGTCAAAGCGTCAAGAGCTTGGTCGACCGAAGAAAATGCGTTTAACACTCGATCGCTGCCGTCATCATAGTCGGTCGCCAATTGGGTTAACTCCGATTCAAGATCGGAATTGGCGAGGGCTTTGCGATCTGCACGACTGGTGACTAGGCCAATGTCTCGAAGTAGCGACATCATCACCTGTAGCATGAGGGCTAATGCATCCCTAGTAGCTGAAGGACTCTTCCTCTCGACGAACTCCTTGAAAAGCTCCTTTAGCGCGGCTAAACGGCGCTTCGAATCAGCTGTCGTTGCTGAGCTCTGTAAACTTTTTGAGGCGCACTCACGAGCGCTGGCTAAATCATCAGAATCTAACCGAAGCGCCAGACCAAGACTGCCGTCCGCTGTTGCCGCTACCACGCTCGCGTCCCCTTCGTTATATCCGTGATCCCGAACAAGAAGCTCGGCAACCTCAGCTGCCGTTAATCGTCCAAAGCGCAACCGCGGACACCGCGAGAGCACAGTGGGAAAAAGCGCATCAGGACGGGATGACACAAGGATGACCACCGACCTAGCCGGCGGCTCTTCCAAAATTTTTAGTAACGCTGCCTGGGCTTGCCAGGTCAGCCGATCCGCTTGGTCAAAAATTACAACACGCGTTCGGCCTTCGAATGGTGTGTAGCTTGCCTGGCGCACAACCTCTCGCACTTGTTCGATGTCGATCTTACTCTTGTCGTTGGGATCAACCAACCACACCTCACCGTGAAGTCGACGCTCAATTCGCTTGCAATTCTGGCAGACACCACAGGCATCAAACTCAGAGCGATCACCGCCCTTTGACGACGCCGATGCCTGTTCTGGCGTCTCACAGTTGATAGCTTGNGCNAGGGCNANGGCNACNGTTCGCTTCCCGACGCCTTCGGGACCAGCAAACAGNAGGGTTGGCGGAAGCGTGNCGCGTGAAACGGCGCGGGCCAAGAGTCTAATTAGAGGCCGGTGACCGGTAACCGCCCGCAGTGGCATGAAAACCTCACACGGATCGTATCACGGCGGCCGCAGAGGAAGGANCGAGTGCAGCCCCTAAGNGCACGTCACCCGAGAACAGTGAAAAGCAGGGATCGCTGTCACTCGATCCGATACCGCTTGGAAGTAAATGGCGGGGCCGACGAGACTCGAACTCGCGACCTCCGGCGTGACAGGCCGGCGTTCTAACCAACTGAACTACGACCCCGTTAGATGTAACACACNCGATCCANCCCC
The DNA here is from genome assembly GCA_002720285.1 of Acidobacteriota bacterium. Lineage (GTDB taxonomy): Bacteria > Acidobacteriota > Vicinamibacteria > Vicinamibacterales > UBA823 > UBA11600. The sequence goes on from PBHT01000037.1 coordinate 18,195, forward strand.
GTACTATAATGCATTTTCGCCACTCTGCCTTACACGAACCCATTTCGCCATCGTATCTCTCCCGATACCTCGAACATCGAAGCTCAAATCTGAACGCCTTGAGTGGGCTGACTCCAGAGAGCGCCACATTTACGCCATTAATTCGATACGCGACGATCGGCAAGATTTGGTGGGCGGTACAGGACTTGAACCTGTGACACCCGGCGTGTAAAGCCGGTGCTCTACCACTGAGCTAACCGCCCCAGCATACTTGTTGACTTCATCACAATTACATCATCATAGGGAAACGCCGATAAATGCGGGCAATTAACAATCATCACGTTGAGGCGCGCGACCAGAGAATAGCGGCAACAATCAAAAGGCCAAGAACTGCCCGGTACTCTCGATTTCGAATCGCCCGAGCCACGCTAAACGATCGATGAGCGTTTGGTAGCAAGCCGGATTTGTACTGATCATACAAACCCCCAAACTGTTCACGCAGGAAAGCCTCCTCTGTTTTAATCGCTGCGGTCAAGGTCATCCCAAGATAGCCGACCACGACGGCTGCGACGAGCACTGTTCCCGTTGCAATAGCAAATCCAATTCCAAGAATTGACGAACCAACGTAAAGCGGGTGGCACGACCAACGATATGGCCCAGAGCTCGTAACCTCACGTTTTTTCTCAAGATGTCCAGCCGCCCAAATCCGAAGTGCTTCACCAACTACAACAATCGGTGCTCCGATCACCAACGTCACATAAGTTGGACGTGCCATCGCAATCGTCAGAATGCCGACAATGAAGCCGATCGGCACGCGTAGCCGCGCAACACGTATCAAGACCGTGGTCTTCACGGAATCCCACTCAGGCATGCTACGAAATAGCCGACAGTCGATAATCGACGGCCTCGGCGACCGCATCGACGGCAATGTTGCCAACACACCATCCTGTCACTCGACAGGAACGACGGTGATGGCATCGACATTCGGCGAATTGTGACACCGTGTGGTCCGCAGCTGCCCACGGGCCATTACGGTCAGGGTTAGTCGGACCGTAAATCCCCACAATCGGTGTTCCGAGGGCCGCGGCTATGTGAAGTGGGCCCGTGTCTCCAGACACTAGGAGGGTCGCACTTTTTAACACCGCAACCAAATCAGCAAGTGAAGTCGATCTAGTCACAATTGCTGCCCCATCAGAAGCAGCTGCAACAGATTCAGCGAGAGACTCCTCACCCGGCCCCCAGATTACTGCAACTGGGAGTCCATGCTTCATACGAAGACGCCGCGCAATCGAGCCAAACCGCTCAGGAGGCCACCGCTTATTGGGCCAAGCAGCGCCAGGATTCAGGACGGCATACTGGCCAGTTCCAACATCAAGCTGACGGTGAACATCGGTGCAAGTGATCGTGTCACGAACCTCGAGTGGAAACTCCCAAGGCCCACGCTCCACACCGAGAAACGACGCCAGCGAGAGGTTTAACTCGACAACATGACACCTCGTGCTTGGAGAGCACTGCTCATCATAGAAAAACCGAGCCGCTGGCTCACGGAGGTGAGTTCTAGGAAGTCCAATCACGCGGCGACCACCCGCCATCCTTGCGAGCGCAGCTGATTTCAACAGTCCCTGAGAATCCAGCACGACGTCATAGTGTTCGCGACGCAGTTCAGTAATCACTCCGCCGATACTTCGCCAAGCGGATACAGAACGGGTTCGCCAAACGATGCATCGGTTTATAACTGACACAAGGTCAAGGAACTCATGGTGACGCTCATCGACGACCCAATCGATACGCGCTGAAGGAAACCCACGCCGTAGCGCGGCAGCTAGCGGCAACGTGTGCACAATATCCCCGAGTGAACCAAGTCGGACGATCAAGATCCGGTCGACATTTGTCATTAGTCGATTTTGTCCACTCTTTGCTTGATGCGAGCCAACAGGTCCCGGGTCGAATGACCTTTTGGATCTCCGACAATGGCCGTACGGCCACCGTAAGCGAGGACAGTCTCGCGCTCCGGCACTGTCTCAACGGTGTAATCAGTTCCTTTGCAGTGCACGTCAGGTTGAATTGTCCGGAGTAGGTCATTGACCGTTAAACCGGAAAAGATCACCACGGCATCGACGACAAGAAGAGCCGACACTAACTCCGCACGAGCCGATGCTGGAAGAGTCGGTCGACCGGCTCCCTTGATTGCAGTGACGGACGAATCGTCGTTGATAGCGACCACCAATCGGTCGGCTTCGAGTTTAGCGCCTTGCAGGTATCGTATGTGGCCCACGTGGAGGAGATCGAAACAGCCGTTGGCGAGCGCCACTGACTCTTTATTGCGCCGAAATGTAGCGACTAGCCTCACGAGTTCATCACGACCGACAACCCGTCCCACATCACACTCCACGCTGCGTCACAGCTCGGGGAGTTCGTGGTCCCGTATTACAGCTTCCCGAAGCTCCTCAACAGTGACTGTTGCAGTCCCGCGTTTCATAACAACTAGACCACTGGCATAGTTGGCCAGCCGCGTCGCTTCAAACATTGAGGCACCGGCCGCCAACGCAAGCGTCAAAGTAGCAATTACCGTATCACCGGCACCCGTAACATCAACGATTTCATCCGAACCGAAGATCGGCACGTGCGCGGTGCGCTGCTTACGCTCAAACAGGGCCATCCCCCGACTACCGCGTGTGATTAACGTAGCCGCCATTTGCAATCGCTTCAGTATGGTTCGCCCAGCTTTCTCAAGAGTCTTCGTATCTTCCCCAATCGTAAAGCCCAACAACTGCTCAACTTCACCCTCGTTCGGTGTACACGCCGTGAAGCCCTTATAGTCTAGGAGGTGGTATCGCGAATCGATCACAATCGGGACCGGGCGACGACGCTTCGTCTTGGTAACTTGCAGCTTGATGGTCTGCGCTAACGTTGGTGTAACTAGGCCAGAGCCGTAGTCAGAGAGGATTACCGCATCACAGCCTCTGACTGCACGCTGCACGGCTCGTAGGAATACCTTGGACGTAGACGAGTCAAATGCAGGTGGCGTCCTGTCAATCCTGACGACCTGCTGCTTCGCCGAGTGCACACCGCCAGCAAGAATACGTGTCTTCGTCGGCGTCCTATAACGNTGCGGGCGCACAAGACTCGAGGTCTCAACGCCGTCCTGAAAGCCAGCNAGCAGGGATTCGCCAACGGGNTCCCGCCCCAACAATCCGCACAGCCAAGACTGCCCTCCGAGCGCGGCTACATTGTTCGCGGCATTACCGGCACCGCCTGCTACGATCTCGGATGAATCGTAGTTTAAGATCAGCACCGGTGCTTCTCTTGAAACTCGCTCAATCCGACCATAGATGAATTCATCGGCGATTACGTCGCCGATAATTGCCACGTGCNTATTCGCAAGCCCATCAATAAGNTCAAGGAAGCGATTGGCCTGGTCGTGATCGCCTGGTAAAGCCTTTACGGGAAGTCGTGGGTACATATCAGTCCCTTANGCGATNCGNCGGAGAATCCATCCAACCGCGGTCATCAGCTCGGGTGCGATCAACGCTGCGTTAACTTTGGGCCTCGGCTTNGCAATCTCGGCCTCNCCGTAGCCCGTTCGAACGAGTANACCTAGACCACCGAAGGACTGGGCCAATTCAACATCGTGCCACCGATCGCCGATCACAAATGACCGTTCAAGGTCGAGATGAAAGTCTCGCTGCGCTTGGCGAACCATGCCGGGGGATGGTTTTCTACATTCACACTTCTGACGATAGGCCTCAATNGGCGCGTCNGGATGATGAGGACAGTAATAGAAGCGATCGATCAGTGCATNGCCCTCNCGTACGCGTCCGTCGATAAACTCGTGAGCTTCCTCGACGAAACATTCCTCGAACATGCCGCGCGCCACACCCGACTGGTTCGTCACAATGATGACCTTGAAGCCAGCTCGATTNAGAAGTCTTACCGCATCAATACTCCATGGATAGAAAACAATACGATCAAGCCGGTCCAGATATCCAACTTCCTCGATCAACGTGCCATCACGATCGAGAAAGACNGCTGGAGTCACGAGGATGCCTCTTTTGTTTCATTTGAGTTTAAGCATCTCACGAGAGCACTGAAAACATCGTTAGTCGAGATGCCAGTCATACANCGATGATCGATCGGACAATCTCGTAGTAGACAGGGACGACACCGGACAGGNTGNGANAACANTTCGTGTGGTCCTATCGGTGCCGTTACTCGCTCATCCGAAGGCCCGAACACCGCAACCACGGGCTTGNTGAGTACTGCCGCAAGATGCATCGCGCCGGTATCATTTGACACGCACGCCTCACANTTTGCGAGTATTCCGATTAGCTCCGTAAGGTCAGTATGCCCAATCAGATTGACGATCCGTCTCTCATCAGACAATCCGTGTCCAGCCTCAGTTATNAAGGATTCTATCGCACGACCAACTGGCCGGTCGTCAATACCNCCAACAAACACAACCGATTGGCCCAGTTCTATCACTGATCGTCTTGCGACCTCAGCATACCGCTCAGGTAGCCACTGCTTGGCGTGCCCGTGCGCCGAACCCGGNGCCATTACCACAATCGGTCTACTAGAGGCGACTCTGTGNCGCTCGAGAAGCCTCGCGGCACGAGCCCGCTGCGAGTCTGTTACAACGAGCTTGGCATTATCGTCCTCTATCGAAATCTTNAGTTTCCCCAACAACGTACGATAATAGTTTGAATGATGACCTCNCTCCCGTGGTCGCTTGACGGCTCGGGTTAGCAATAACCTCCTAAAGTCAGCTGCGTAACCCCAACGCTCCATAATGCCAGCCCGGTACGTCATCCANGCCGAGCGAAATGAATTGGGAAATAAAACTGCAACGTCATATTTTCTGCCAGCCAAAGTTGCCACGTCCGAAGCGAACCCGTCCTGCCCACCCTCAAGGGACACGACCGCGTCGAGACCCGTGAGCATTCGGACAACCGGCGTCATCGCTCTAGGCAACGCCACAGCAAGATGTTGAGAAGCAAAATGGTTCCGGGCAGCGGCTACCGATGGCAGCGCCATCACAATGTCCCCGAGCCAGTTCGGCAGCACGATTAACACGCGCTTCGGATCAGTCACGATTCATCGGATGAACTACTTAATTGAGGTGCTTCTTATTCTTCTCTCTTACTGAGCCGTTGGAAACACGCCATCAGTCTCTTTAAACTCGGACTCTTCGTCCCGCCACCGCCGATGCATCCACAACCACAAACTGGGGTGTCGCCTCACGTACGTCTCAAGCACATTCGTACACCGCTGGGTGAATGCAAGCAGGGCCTCTGGAGTCTCGTTCTCGGGTGGTGGGACCACCGGCTCGTACACCAGACGATACCGTCCATCATTCAGGGGTAAGGCAAACAAGGGAATCACTGGCGCACCGGTACGCGCCGCCAAAACTGCCAGGGCGGCGGTTGTCGCAACAGTACGGTTGAAAAATTTAACGTAAACCGCGTCTCGACTTTGGACGTGCTGGTCGATAGGAATGCCCACCGCACCATTCTGGCGAAGAGTTTTGAACACTCTTCGCAATGTGCCACGACGATAGATCACCACATTGCCCGTGGAAACACGGATGCGCTCCAGAAACTTGTGCGCATGAGGATTGTCGAGCGCTCTCGCCATGACCGACATCGGCTCAAACTTAAGGGCGTGAGCCAGCGCTTGGATTTCCCAAAATCCGAAGTGTCCAGTAATAAACAGGATGCCCTTGCCAGAAGCTTGTGCTTTCTCGACGCGCTCTGCACCTGACACCTCAATCAAGTCGAGCATCGCATTGGGCGACAGCGTTCGGAATTTTAGGAGATCAGCGGCGAATCGACCGAAATGGTGGAAAGTGGAACGAGCTAAAGCTCGACATTCAGCAGAACTTCGGTTTGGAAAGGCTGTTTGTAAGTTTTCAATCGCTAATCGGCGACGCGAATGGAACAACAAATAAAAGGCCTGTCCAAGAGCCCGGCCAGCCCACCGGGTGAAAGACCACGGTAGCACCCCGACAATCATCGCAATGACGACGAGTGCCACGTACTCACAGCGATAACGAATCGCGCTGTGGCCGTCCATTACCCACGCAGCCGCTCACGACGAGCTGATTCCACTCGCGCCAGTAGCCAAGATCGAAACGTGCTCTCTGACACCATTTCGACAAATAGTGGCAGTGCAGCCACAGTGAATGGTAGCGGTTGGTACTGTCGTAACCGCACAAGGTCTTTTTCTGTGGTGAGAACTAGGTCCACGCGTGTGGTGTTTACCTTCCTCTCAATATCTCGAATGTCGTCTACAGAAAACGGATGGTGGTCAGAATACCGTAACTCACAAACAACCGTCACGCCCGTTGCCCGCACGTCTTCGAAGAATCGTTCTGGCTGGGCGATGCCAGCCACGCACAACACCCGCGTCTCTGAAGTGAGTGGAACTCTTGGCTTGCTCGGGTCGATATCAACCGGTCCAGCCAATCGGCGAGTAAACTCAAACACAGTAGACACACCAAGACGGGCGCCGGCCACCTCCGCTTCACTCCTCGTAGCGCCACTTATTAACAATGCGTGCGCTCGAACTGCCACTCCCAGCGGTTCGCGAAGTCGACCTGACGGCAGCGTTGACTGACCGTCTAACTCCCCCGCCTGCATCACCAAAATGTCAACATCCCGTTCAAGTTGCACGTGCTGAAATCCATCATCGAGAACGTGGACCGTAGCTCCAAGTCGAGCCTCTGCAAAGTGACCTGCTAAGTAACGTTCGGAGGAAACGGCGACTACCACCCTATCCAGTGCATGCGCCAGCATCATTGGCTCGTCGCCCGCTTGCTCTATGTCCGCCAGGATCCCATCGACATCACGAACCACCGTAACTCCATCTACTGCTTTTTGCCGACCGTAGCCCCGACTGAGAATAGCTGGTCGTTCACCGGCATCCCGAAGCAACGTCGCTACAAAGGCCGCGACTGGCGTCTTACCACTCCCTCCAACAGAGAGACTGCCGATGCTCACCACAGGCTGCTTCAAACGTCGGCGACGCGTCGGGGTTGCTTCGTACCACCGGCGTCTCTGTCGAGCAACTACCGCATACAGTGAATCAATTAGCTGCACACAACCTCAGACAACTTATTACGGAGCAAAACGGGAGGGGCTCACCACCCTTACAGAGGTTTCTGAGTCTACGGGAGGTAAAAGCTCTTGGATTACCTCAAGGCTCCGTTCCTTGGCACCGCGATTCGACTCGACAAGCGCTCGAGCAGTAGCACCGAGCCCAGCTCGACGCACTGGATCGTTAAGCAATGCCTGTAGTGTCTCTTCAAGTTCATCACCAGACTGCACTTGGCAGGCACCGTTGGCTGCCAAGAATGTTTCGGCCACCTCCTTGAAATTCTGCATCCAAGGTCCGAAAACGATCGGCTTACCAAAAATGGCAGGCTCCAAAATGTTGTGCCCCCCAACATCGACTAGACTCCCTCCCACAAAAACGACTGTCGCAATTTGGTAGAGGCGCGCAAGCTCGCCAATCGTGTCAAGGACCACGACATCGACGCGGGGCTCACTATCGATGGGAAGGTCTGTTCGGCGGGCAGCCGAGAATCCTGCTGAATCCACCATTCGAACAACTTCGTCGAAACGCTCAGGATGTCGGGGGGCAATGATGAGAAGGGCGTCTGCTGTGTCGAGCTTAATCTTGGCGAAAGCCCGCAAAACAGGCTCCTCCTCGCCGCGCAGTGTACTCGCCGCAACGACCACGTGACGAAGATCGCTAATTCTAAAATATCGCAACACACGGTCCTTCGTCTGAAGACCTGGTCGCGCTGCCGGGGTTTCCAATGAGTCGAACTTCAAGGTTCCAGTTACGGTCACGCGCCCGGGATCCGCGCCAAGCTCAATCAGGCGTCTCGATGATTCGTTTCCTTGCATGCAAAAACGATCGACGTGGGCCAAGACCTTACAGAACAACGGTCTGATAGCGCGGTAGCGGGGATACGACCGGGAGGAGATCCGGCCATTTACTAGAATCGTCTTAACATCGTAACGATGACACGCTCGTAACAGGTTTGGCCAAATTTCTGTTTCCATCATGATAAACAGTTTGGGCTTCACCAGCCGCAATGTCCTGTTCACGATGAAATTCAGGTCGAATGGAAAGTAAAAGACGCCATCGAGTCCTTGCAGATTCTCGCGTGCCAATCGTTGACCGGTCATCGTCGTCGTTGACATGAACAACCGAAGCGACGGGTATCGTTCTCTGAGCTCTGGCAATAGTGCACGTGCGGTCAACACCTCACCAACCGAGACGGCGTGAATCCAGATGGATGATTCGGCGTCGACATTAAGAGACACCGGAAGGTATCCAAGCCGCTGCCAAAAACTGTTAACGTACTTACGGTAGCGCAGTGCCTGATAGCCAAAATACGGCGACACTGTCACGAAGAATGCGAACGTTAGCAGACTATAAATGAGGTACATCGGAGATGCCCTGCACCCGTTAATAGCCACACGCTGGCCTGTTCGGTGCAGCAACGCCATCTCTTCGACGTCGGTCGAGTATAGCCATCAGTTTGACCATTCGCAAGATCGTTAACTAAAATGCTATTTTTACACCAGTGAAGACTGACGATCGGTAAGAATTGAGACACCTTCGAGACGGGATTACATGAGCATACGAATTGGTATTAACGGATTTGGCCGCATTGGCCGGAACATCATGCGGGCGGCAATGACTAGGCCAGATATTGAGGTTGTCGCGGTTAACGACCTAACCAGTGCAGACATGCTGGCTTACCTGCTTAAGTACGACTCGGTCATGGGGAATCTGACGGCCACCGTCGAAGCTGGCAAAGGTGAGATCCGCGTAGACGGTCGGTCGTTTAAGGTTGTCTCACACCGCGACCCGGCCGATTTGCCATGGAGCGACCTGGGTGTGGATATAGTTCTGGAATCGACTGGGCTCTTCGCTAATCGTGAGGCCGCAAGCAAGCACTTCACGGGTGGGGCTAAGCGGGTCATCGTAACCGCGCCGGCCAAAGGTCCCGATGTCACCGTAGTCCTCGGAGTCAACGCCGATCTCTACGACCCAACCAAACATAAGCTAATCTCGAACGCCTCCTGTACAACCAACTGTTTGGCCCCGGTAGCTAAGGTGCTCCATGAGCATTTTGGACTGGAGCACGGATGGATGACGACCGTTCATTCCTATACTAATGACCAACAGTTACTGGATCTCCCTCACAAGGACTACCGGCGCGCACGTGCTGCCGGAGTTTCGATGATACCGACAACAACAGGTGCAGCGCTCGCCGTCGGTGAGGTGTTACCAGAGTTAAAGGGCCGTCTCGACGGGATATCCGTCAGGGTACCTACGCCGAACGTCTCAATCGTCGATCTCGTCGCCAACGTGAACAATAAGACGACAAGTGGCGAAGTGATCAAGGCGTTTCAAGAAGCGGCTAATGGTCCACTGAAGGGTGTTCTTCAGGTTTCTGAAGACGAGCTCGTGTCGGTCGACTTCAAGGGCAACCCACACTCGTCAATCGTTGATGCAGCCTACACAAAGGTGATGGACGGTAACTTCATCAAAGTGCTGGCTTGGTATGACAATGAGTGGGGCTATTCCAATCGGTGCGTCGATCTCGTGCAATTTATTTCCGAAAAGGGCATCTAGATTTCTGGCCCCGCGTGAATGGCTGAGGCTACTCGTCTCCGTAAGAGAACTATCGAAGACCTCGACATCGCCAGCAGGCGGGTCTTCATTCGGGTCGATTTCAACGTTCCGATCGTCGACGGAAAAATTACCGACGATACCCGGATCAGAGCATCGCTTCCAACCATTCGCTACGCGCTCACGAGAAACGCCACTGTCATTCTCGCATCACATCTCGGACGGCCGAGAGGTCATCGGTGCGATGCTCTTACGTTACGTCCCGTCGCCGCACGTCTGTCTGAGCTCCTCAAGAGGCCCGTTAAGTTCGCTGAAGAAACAATCGGGGCATCCGCGCAGAGAATCATCGCTGATACAAAACCTGGTAACGTCGTGCTCCTCGAAAACCTTAGGTTTCACAAGGGAGAAGAAACCAACGCTCCGGAGTTTGCTGAGGCACTCGCTGACCTCGCTGACATTTACGTGAATGACGCCTTCGGTGCCGCACATCGAGCCCACGCGTCAACTGAAGGGATTACACAATATTTCAACGAAGTAGGCATTGGACTCCTAATGGCAGCTGAGCTCAATTACTTAGGGCGAGTGCTTGACGATCCAGAACGGCCGTTCGTGGCTCTGATCGGTGGCGCGAAGGTGTCTAGTAAGATTGACGTAATTCACAATCTGGTCGAACGTGCCGACACATTACTTATTGGTGGCGCCATGGCCTACACTTTCTTGAAAGAACTGGGGCTTCCTGTTGGCCAGTCATTAGTCGAGAATGAACTTTTGGAAACAGCACGACACATCATGAGTAGAGTCAAAACTCGAGATATTTCATTCGAACTCCCAGTGGATCATGTCGTGACATTCAAGACTGATGGTTCGGGAGCAAACGAAGTGCTTGAGGTGGACAATCCAGCAATCGGCAACCGACTGGGAGTCGATATTGGGCCGAAAACTGTGGAACATTATTCGAGCATCCTCGCTGGAGCAAGTACTGTGGTCTGGAATGGGCCAATGGGCATCTTTGAAACCGATGTTTTTGCTAATGGTACAAAAGGTGTTGCCACTGCCGTCGCGGCCGTCAGTGGCACCACTATCGTTGGTGGCGGTGACTCTATCGCGGCAATAGCTGGGTTAGGCGTTAAAGATCACATTTCTCACATCTCGACAGGTGGCGGTGCTTCATTAGAATTTCTCGGCGGGCGAACACTGCCCGGCGTTGCAGCCATACCCGATCGTCTAGCCGACAAGTCTGTATAGGTTTCCTTTCGCCGAGGTAACGATGCGCACTCCCCTCATAGCTGCNAACTGGAAGATGCACAAGACGGTTGACGAAGCGNGGGCCTTTCTCAAGGTNTTCCGTCGCCTGACNAAANATGTGNCTGGCGTCGATATCGTGATCGCACCACCGTTCACGGCTTTGACAGCTGTCGTAGCGGNCGTNCAAGGTTCNTCAATTGCCGTCGCTGGACAGGATGTCTTTTGGGAAGCAGANGGNGCGTTCACCGGTGCGATCAGTCCAANGNTACTNCTNCAAACTGGCGCCACTCGCGTCATCATCGGCCACTCTGAACGGCGGCAGNTCTTTGGGGATTCTGATGAGGCNGTCAACCGGAAGATGAGANCTGCGCTCGACTTCGGATTAGCNCCGATCCTCTGTNTCGGAGAAACACTCGAGGANCGTNATAACGACGAAACNCTTANTGTGCTAACCCGCCAAATCTGTCAGGGTCTTGATGGTCTAGCCGGTAGGAACATCGCCCCGCTCGTTGTCGCCTATGAGCCCGTCTGGGCGATCGGTACAGGGCACCATGCCACCGCCGAGCAAGCCGGTCAGGCACATAGCCACATTCGTACAACGCTAAGGAANAAATTTGGNAAAGGTGCGGCCGAGTCNTGTCGAATCGTATACGGTGGCAGCGTCAAGCCNGGAAATGTNNGAGAGCTTGTTGCGCAGCCGGAGATTGACGGCGCGCTAGTCGGCGGTGCNAGCCTCGACCCGGAGAGCTTTTTCGAGATTGTGGAAGGTGGCCGAATTACGACAGTATAATNGGTGGCTATGTTTTATTACGCACTGTTAACCGTCTACGTGCTTGTCTGTTTCCTTCTACTCCTAGTAGTGCTTTTGCAGCAAGGCAAGGGAGGCGACATCGCGAGCGCCTTCGGCGGGGGTGGTAGCCAGACTGCATTTGGCGCGAGAGGAAGTGCGACTGTTCTCTCAAAAGCAACGACTGTCCTTGGAACGCTGTTCATCGTCGGAGCGCTCGTCTTGGCGATTATTGGTCAGCAAGGGCCTGGTTCACTCCTAAGCGGCTTCGATGATCCTCAAGGGGTGCCGCTTTTACCGGCTGCTGCTACCGCAGTAGAACCGGCGGTGGCGGAGACACCAGCAGACACCGAAGCTGCCGAAGAAACGTCGGTCGAACCGCCTCAGCGGTAGTTAGATCTGATCACGGCCTTCGGTCTGAGACTGTACCCAACCATTGAGGTGCGGAAGTGGCGGAACTGGCAGACGCACCAGCTTGAGGGGCTGGCGGTGGCAACATCGTAGGGGTTCGAATCCCCTCTTCCGCACCAATCTTGACCCTCCGTCGCCGTAATGCGTTCAAGGACTATCCTCCGCCGAACTGCTGGGTAACACGATGGGCGGTTGCGGATCGAGGGGTGTCAAGTCGCGGCCGGCGAGCGCCGGATGATCGGGAAGGATCTTTGTGGCTCGGAATACGGGGTAGGTCCAGCTAGACGTCGGATGGGGCCGCGATCCATCAGGCATCTTCACATCACCCGAGTAGGGCGTCCAGTAATCCCAGACGATCTCTCCCTCTGAAGTAACTTCCAAGAATCGTCCTTGCGCACCTGACGTGATCATCGTACGACCATTAGCTAGACGGTGAGCCCCCGAAATGAACGAGCTAAACATTGAACTCTTATCGGGCGCCGTGTAACTCCACGACAGAGTCTCTGGGCCGAAGGCCTCGGTATCTGGCACAACGAACAGGCCATCATCGTCCGTTGGTAGCGCGAACTCAAAGACAGCAGAATAAGGGCCTTCGGGCCCATTAAGGTTGTTGTTGAATACCAATAGGTGCCCCGCACCGGGCATGCCCTGGGGAATCCACCGGGGGTCATGCTGGCCAAACAATCGCTGCTGGGTGCCATCGCCCCGCCCGTATACGCGGGGATTTCCCCAGCGGTAGAGAAGATCACCTCCTCGTTCCCAACGCCCGCCAGTGTGACCGGCAGCTTCGTCGACCGTGGTGCTGTGGTCAATGATCCAGACCTCGTTATATTTCAAAATACTTAGAACGATTTGATCGAGATCGGCGTTATACGCGATGGCATTGGTGTGCATGAAGTCTGACTGCAGGTCTTTTGGCGTGGTGTCCGACGGGACGTAGCCGAGCGTCTTGAGTCGTGCAAGCTCTTCCTCGGATATCGTCGGGGGCTCTAGCTCACCGTTAACATCAATTAGCTCGGGGTGTTCGGATGGGTCGCCGTAGTTGTCTAGAGTGTCGTCGTAGTTCTGGATTGTATGGTCCCACATATGCCACTCCCATACGATCCGAGCCTCGTGGGGTGATTGGCGCTCGAACTCAACAACCATGTCTGGCCACAGCCCCGCTTCGGGAGTTAGCTCCGGCCGTCGGCCCGCCCGCCGTACTTCCTCGACGCCCTTGCGCTCCCAAGCAATGGCCAATATGTTGCCGTTGGGGAGCACCGCTACGTCGTGGTGCAAAAGATGATCCTCGTTGGCAAAGGTAAAGTTCGACACCACCTCACCATCCCAGGTGAATTCCTGGATACGACCACCCAGTCCACCTCCACTGAACGTCGGCACCTCCGGTTCGCGTGCGCCACGGATCAGATGACCATTGTCCAATAGGTAAACCCCGCCGGACGGCGCGTAATTACTCTTCCACGTGTGCACAACTTGACCATCGGTATCAATGAGATAGGTCGTGTCCGACAGGAGCGGCGAGAAGTACACATATCCAGGCGACGCCTCAGGCGTGTTCACCCGAACACCGCGGGGTCCACTTGCCTCCACAACTGTAGAAGCGTCCGATTCCCCATCCGTACTCGACTCAGAAACCTCCTGTCCCCCACAACCGATCATGTAGATTGCAGCTACAACCACTACAAAGATCCCAATCACCGGTGTAGAACCTTTATCCTCTCGCCGTCTCATCTCGCTGAATCCCTTCACTGTTCAAAAACAAATGCTGGTTTGCTCGCCGGTAGTAAGGCAGAAGGCACCGGCATGATATTCCAAGTAAATCGGCTAAGTTTGTCCGAATACTCCAGAATGACGCTTCGGTGCCACCCGTGGTCAGCCCAAGCGTAACTCCGCACCTGACCCTGGTCGTCACTTGCCACGTAAAGTTCATCCCGGCCATCCCGGTCTAAGTCCAGAAGGATAGCTGCGTGCTCAAAGCCTGAGGACTCGGCGTCAATCAACTCCGTCGTCCAACCGTCGTCGCCTGGAAGTAACAGCCAGAGGCCAGCCTTGTAAGTCGCAGCAACTAGCTCCAGAGTGCCATCACCATCAACGTCACCAGCTGTAAGAAAACGGCAAAG
>PBHT01000038.1 GCA_002720285.1 Acidobacteriota bacterium
GTTTCTACTGACTATTCGTAAACCCGACCATTTCTGTCCTTGCGCCCCCCCTCGCCTCCATATAAAATTCCGTGCTTGATGGCCTGTGGACCCTGCGGGCCGAATCGGCCGGCTAACGACCAGCCTCTGCTCACTATCACGACCCAGGACGCCGCACGACGTAGAAAGGAGTCACGACGTTGGATAACGTGACGACAGCCGGGCACGCGGAACATGAGCACGAACTAGGTTTCTGGCAGAAATACTTCTTCTCCCAGGACCATAAGGTGATCGGCATCCAATACACCATCACCGCACTCGTGTTCCTGCTTTTTGGCTTTTTGTTGATGATGATCATGCGCTGGCAGCTTGCGTATCCTGGCCAGCCCATTCCCGTCATCGGCGGACTGATGGGTGACGCCAACGCACCGGGTGGAATTATGTTGCCCGAGTTCTACAACCAGTTGGGTGCAATGCACGGCACGATCATGGTGTTTCTTGGTGTTGTGCCATTGGCAGTTGGAGGTTTTGGAAATTTCGTGGTTCCACTCCAGATTGGCGCGCCTGATATGGCGTTTCCCAAGCTGAACATGGCAAGCTACTGGGTCTTTCTCGTCGGTGGATTGGTTATGTTCGCTAGTTTCTTTGCACCGGGCGGCGCAGCCAACTCGGGTTGGACGTCCTACGTGCCTCTGTCGGTAATCGCCACACAGGGCCAGACGTGGTGGTTAATCGGCATGACGTTTCTCATCACCTCATCCCTGCTCGGCGCGATTAACTTCATCGTCACCATGGTGCAGTTACGTGCTCCTGGACTGACCTGGATGCGGTTGCCGTTTTTTGTCTGGACTCAGCTCGTTACAGCTTTTCTCCTGCTACTAGCCTTCCCACCACTCGAAGCAGCCGCGTTCCTACAACTCATGGATCGCGTTGCCGGCACCAGCTTCTTTCTGCCGAGCGGCTTAGTGGTGAGCGGTCAAGCGCTCGAAGTGAGCGGGGGTGGTAGTGCCTTGCTATGGCAGCACCTTTTCTGGTTCCTAGCGCATCCTGAAGTCTACGTGCTGATACTTCCAGCAATGGGCATCACGGCCGAAATCATCGCCTGCAATACGCGAAAGCCGCTCTGGGGTTATCGCCCGATGGTTTATTCGGTGGTCTTCCTTGGCTTTATGTCGTTCATTGTATGGGCGCATCACATGTTCCTGACGGGCATGGGAACAATGATCAGTGCGTTCTTCCAGACGACGACGATGATCATTTCGATCCCATCAGTCATTATTCTGTCGGCATTGTTCATCTCGCTCTACGGAGCCTCGATGCGCTTCACAACGCCGATGTTGTTTGCGTTGGCGTTTCTGCCGATGTTCGGCATCGGCGGGCTGACCGGACTACCGTTAGGCTTGGCGGCGTCAGACATTCATCTTCACGACACGCTCTACGTCATAGGACATTTCCACTACGTCGTGGCGCCAGGCACAATCTTTGCCTTGTTCGCAGGCATCTACCATTGGTTCCCCAAGGCTACCGGTCGAAAAATGAATGAGGTGCTGGGGAAAATCCACTTCTGGGGATCGTTGGTCTGCATGAATGGCGTCTTCATGCCGATGATGATCCAAGGATTGGCAGGCATGAACCGCCGGATGTATGACGGCGGCATCGGGTATGAACACGTGCAAGATGTCCTGCACTGGAACACTATGATGTCATTCTCCGCTTGGGGACTCGGCCTTTTCCAGGTCTTCTTCATCATCAACTTCTTTATGAGTATCCGGAGAGGCGAGAAGACGAACGATAATCCGTGGGAGGCAACCACCCTTGAATGGGAAACACCTTCACCACCTCCGCACGGCAATTTTCTTTCACCGCCCGAAGTGCACCGCGGTCCGTATGAGTACAGTGTGCCCGGCGCAGCAACTGATTTTACGCCGCAGGGTCAGCGGTCGTAGCTAGGGAGCAGACACCGCGATGGAAATTCCATATACCGTCAACACTCGGGCCGACACCGGCTTGAACAACGTGAAGCTCGGCATCTGGCTGTTCTTAGCGTCTGAGGTCATGCTCTTCGGCGGCCTCTTTTCCTCTTACGTCCTGTTGCGAGTTGGCGCTGAGCCGGGAACGTGGCCCCTCGGGGCTGAGATTCTGAGCATACCGCTTGCAACCTTCAATACCATCGTGCTGATCGCTTCATCGGTCACCATGGTCATGGCTTGGGCGTCACTAAAATTAGGGAATCTAGGAAAATACAAGCTGTATATGGGTTCGACCGTCGCTCTTGCGCTTGTCTTTCTGGTCGTTAAGGCATTCGAGTACGCCGACAAGTTCTCACACCATTTATACCCGTCCGAAAGCACCTTTCTGGGCATCTATTTCTTGATTACTGGCTTGCACGGGTTGCACATCGTGGGTGGANTAATCGTCAANAGNTACTTTTTNNTCCCCGGNNTCAANATGTGGCACACCGCGCCGGAGCGTTTTACGAANCGNATCGAGGCAGCTGGCCTCTATTGGCACTTCGTCGACTTAGTNTGGATTTTCCTGTTTCCAGTGCTGTATCTGCTCTNAAGAGNNTGNTGGTGTTGCGCCTGACGGCCNACATCGACGAAGGGGAAACNAATGAGNGTGGATTCTGNTGAAGACATTAAGAANCACNTCAAGGTNTACATCATGGTGTTCGTTGCNCTGATGGTCTTGACGGT
This sequence comes from Acidobacteriota bacterium, assembly GCA_002720285.1. GTDB lineage: Bacteria > Acidobacteriota > Vicinamibacteria > Vicinamibacterales > UBA823 > UBA11600. Next base: position 2,676 of record PBHT01000038.1, read on the forward strand.
CGTTACGGTGGGCGTGGCCTACCTNNCCCTGACAGTTCCGNTTGCCATCACCNTTGCACTAATTATCGCANCGATTAAGNGTTCGCTGGTGGCGANCTATTTCATGCACTTGGCAGCGGAGAANTCNGCAATCTACTGGACCTTGTTAGTGACAGCAGCCTNTTTCCTCGTGCTGATGTTCGTGCCGCTANTNNCGNNNCTCGATANCATCNGNCGCTAGGGGTGTTGATGTCTCTAAGAACTNTTCACATCTTGTTTATCNTCGCCTCAATCCTACTAGCGGNNTTNATGGGAATTTGGGCCATTGTGGCGTTCAGGTCACCACTAGGGTCTAGCGGCCATTTAGCAACNGGACTTGTCTCGTGCCTTGTAGCGATGGGATTGAGCCTGTANGCGGTCAGCTTCGTCCGGAAGACGCGGCGGATCGGCATCGAGTGATNGTTCNTGGNTTTAATGGTTAAGGGTGTGGAGCAGAAAATGATGCTGACNCGGGCTTTCCGCACACTGGTGGTAATNNGCGCATTGCTTTTGTTAGCTGATAACTCAGCGGCTTGGGCCTGTGCGGTTTGTTTTGGCGCCGCTGATTCACCGATGACACAGGGAATGAACATGGCGATTCTCNTAATGCTNGGAATTCTCNCCTGCGTCGCNACAGGATTCGTGATGTTCTTCATTCGCTTGTTCAAACTGTCACGCGCGAGCGTGGGCCGNGACCTCCAGGTGCAACGGTCNGCCAGCGTGGAAGGGAGCTATTAGATGCAAGAGTTGCTGGGATTGCCNCCACANGCGTCCGCACANGCTGCCGATGTCGACCANCTNATCGTCCTGGTGCATTGGNTTATGGCCATCCTGTTCGTTGGTTGGGGCGCTTTCTTCCTTTACACNTTGGTCCGCTTCNGGCAGTCAAGGAATNCAAANGCNGACNACGNAGGCGTGAAGAGTCACANCTCGAGTTACCTGGANATCGCGGTGGCTGTCATTGAAGCGGTGCTNCTCATTGGTNTCGCCATTCCCGCCTGGGCAACNCGGGTAGGNGACCCACCNNCTGACCGTCCCCCAACNNTCGTACGCGTGGTGGCTAAGCAATTNGAGTGGCATATNCANTACCCGGGCGCNGACGGTATGTTTGGTCGCACNACNAACGACCTCATTTCACCAACNAATGCNATCGGNTTGGACCGTAGTGACCCATNGGCNGTTGATGATCTCTATACGATTAANCAGCTCAACCTNCCGGTCGACACCCCTGTACTCGTNCACCTCTCCACGCANGACGTCATCCANAGCTTCGGTATTTCGTCCATGCGNGTAAAACAGGACGCAATCCCTGGCCAAGAGATCCCCGTCTGGTTCGAACCGACCATGACCGGTGACTTCGAAATCAACTGNTCCCAGTTGTGCGGGCTNGGGCACTACCGGATGCGTGGATTCGTCAAGNTTCAGACCNAAACTGAATTCCAAGCNTGGTTCCAAGAGGAAATGGCGTTTCAGGGCGCAAACTAGAACCTAGCAGNNCAAGACNNAAAAGTTGCGGCACACATTCCACTGTCTATAGTTGCCAGTTGCGTGGGGCANCGCGCNNNGAAGCATNGNGGCCTTTNCNACAANGCTTTGGCGTTTNCTCNTGGCTCCACGCTAGCTCGGAATGCCCGACTCAANGCGAAAATCGTAGCTTCGCAGNACNAACTCNCCGATCCGATCNAGCGGCGTTTCTNCNCGAANGGCCACNGCGACCCAACCTGTNCGGGCAAGNCGNGTGGATTTGTGNGGTCTGACATAAGNCAGNCGAAGGACCTCNTNCGCCACAAATTCAGGNAGCTTCATCTCNAGTAAGATGATGCGCGGCTTNCGAGTAAGAACGAAAGCTATGCGATCGTTNTATCTGTAGGTAAGTCCGCGNCNCTNCGGCTTTTCACGAATCCCAGGAAAATCGCGTAGTAACTCTTGCAACTGTTCGAATCGTGCGGCCAGCGCCNACTGGTATGNNGTNACNGTCTTCGGTAGCTGCACGATTTCTGGCTTCATCAGACCAGCTAATCTCCCACAGCGTTCAAGAATCAGAGTTCCAGCCAGCGTAAGCGTAGTGAGTTGGNAATCACTGAGAGCGAGCTNAGCGTCATAGCCGCNCCNGCCCAGATAGGACTGATGAGTAGTCCCGTNAACGGATACAGAATACCGGCGGCCACNGGCACACCCACGGCGTTGTAAACAAAAGCCAANAACAGGTTCTGNCGAATGTTGCGGAGGGTCCCTCGGCTGAGNCGCCGCGCACGNGCAATCGCTCGGAGGTCACCTTTTACAAGTGTGATNCCAGCCGATTCCATNGCNACNTCAGTACCAGTGCCCATCGCAATCCCAACCGTAGCCTCNGCAAGTGCCGGAGCGTCGTTAATGCCGTCGCCGGCCATTGCAACCGTGTGACCATCTGANTGCAGTTCGGCGATGATTTGCCGCTTCGTAGCTGGGAGAACACCGGCCCTGAACTCCTTGATGCCCAAAGTAGCAGCAACTGCTTGCGCNGTTAGTGCATTGTCGCCAGTNACCATAACCAGCCGAAGGCCATCTTGGCGTAACAGTTCAAGGGCTTCCGGAGTTGACGATTTCACTGGGTCGGTAACACCAAGAAGGCCTACAGCATGACCATTGACCGCTANGAACATGACNGTTTGACCATTACGCCGAACAGCATCAGCACGAGCAGACAGCAACCCGATGTCNATCGCGNGTTCGGCTAGTAATTCCCGGGTNCCAAGGGCGACTTGTTGACCATTAATTGANCCNGTTACCCCACACCCTGGCACAGCNTGAAAATCAATCGCTGTGGGTANNGATAANCCATCCATACGTGCACGCGCCAACACCGCTGAGGCCAGGGGNTGCTCACTGGCCTGTTCCAGNGCAGCCGAAAGCCGAACAANCTCANTTTCTGTAAAACCGTTGATTGCATAAACGTCGACAACCTTCGGCCGCCCCTCGGTNAGCGTGCCNGTTTTGTCCACNACTAATGTGTCAACGCGTTCCAGNGCCTCGAGTGCTTCNGCGTTCTTGATAAGAACNCCNGCGCTCGCGCCGCGCCCGGTACCCACCATGATCGCCATCGGGGTAGCCAAGCCGAGCGCGCACGGGCACGCGATGATAAGGACGGCGACTGCGCTAACTAGAGCCAGNGCAAAACGAGGNTCTGGCCCCCAGAGTCCCCAGCCGATGAATGCTGCAATTGATACCCCTACCACGCTTGGCACGAAGTACGTNGCTAAGCGGTCCGCAACCCGCTGTATTGGTGCTCGGCTACGCTGAGCGTCGGTCACTGTTCGCACTATCTGTGCTAAAAGCGTGTCACTACCAACTCGNTCCGCNAGCATCGTAAGNGCGCCCGTNCCGTTGATCGTGGCACCGATAAGTGANGCCTTCGCCGACTTCTCTATTGGAATCGACTCNCCGGTAACCATTGANTCGTCAACGGNNCTCGTCCCATCGACGACCACTCCGTCAACCGGAATCCTCTCACCNGGACGAATCCGTAGTANATCGCCGACCCGCACTAGTGAAAGTGGGATGTCTCTNTCACTCCCATCGCGGATCACGCGCGCAGTCTTCGGTGTCAGACCGAGTAGTGCGCGAATCGCAGCCCCCGTCTGACTGCGTGCCCGCCCCTCAAGCATTTGCCCCAACAAGACGAGCACGGTGATCGCCACCGCTGTATCGAAGTATGGCTCAACGCCGGCTTCGCCATGGAATCCATTGGGAAACCACTCCGGCATTATTGTTGCAACAAGGCTATAGAGGTAGGACGACCCAACGCCGAGCGCGACCAGCGTGAACATGTTTGGGCTGATGTTCACAATCGACATCCATGCTCGCTGGTAGAACGGCCAGCCAGCCCAAAGTACAACGGGCGAGGCAAGTATCAATTGCAGCCAGTTGTTCATCCGGCTACCGGTAACACCCAACACGCTCAAACTGAACACCATCTCACCCATGGCTAGTAACAACACCGGTAATCCGAGTGCAACGCCCAACCAAAAACGCCGAGTAATATTGATGGCCTCGGGGTCTGGTGGCTCTTCGACCGTAATAACTAGGGGTTCTAGTGCCATGCCGCATCGCGGACAGGCCCCTGGCCGGTCCTCAGACACCTCAGAGTCCATTGGACAAATGTAGCTACCCGCTGCGGAAACAGCCTCCACTTCCGCCGGTTCCCCTGGCGGCTTTAGATACTGTTCTGGGTCAGCAAGAAACTTATCGCGACAGTGGCCGCAGCAGAACCCATAGCGGCTTCCGGCATACTCAGCAACGTGGGATGTGGCCGCTAAGTCGACTGACATCCCACAAACAGGATCATGTCCATTCATTGGCATTTCTCACGCACTGGGTCCATCATACTCTGCAGCCGCATCAACTTGCGTGGTTTCCAAGGGCACCTCTGCTCGTGCATCTGCTCACAGGGATGTGTACGATATACATGGGTGAAAGTTGAAAGCAGTTCTCCGCCGTCTATTCGCGCGCAGCCTCGCTAGGCTAGACCTACACGAAGTCCTACACCGACGTGTCGGTCTAACAGGATCGTTCTTGACCGTGGACGATGATGCGATCGATCTCCGGCAGGTCGAGCGCATCATCGTGATCGCGATCGGCAAGGCGGCGGGGTCGATGACCGCATCGGTCGCGAAACTCCTAGCTCCGCGAACGTTCGACGGCATCGTCGTCACTACGAACGCGCCTGAAACACCGATTCCTGGCTGTGAGTGGTACATCGGAGGGCATCCGCTACCTAATACGCGCAGCTTTGACGCAGGCGCTGCAGTGATAAATTGCCTCAAGCAGGTAGGCCCTAGGGACCTGGTCATTTATCTGCTCTCAGGAGGAGGCTCCGCGCTCTTCGAACAGCCGATTGACGGGCTCAACCTAGAGGACACTAAAGCGTTGAACAAGTTACTGGTAACCGCCGGACCCGCGATCGCTGACATCAACGTCATCCGGAAACACGTATCGCGTGTCAAAGGTGGCCAACTGACCGCACTCGCTGGACAGGCACAACAACTGACGTTCTACGTTTCTGACGTGCCTGACAACGACCCCTCACTAATCGCCTCTGGGCCAACTATGCCAGACCCATCAACCGTAGCTGACTGCCACGCAATTCTAAAAAACACGAAGTTGTTCGATCAGATGCCAATCGCCGTGAGGAAACTCTTCGAAAATAACCAGGTCCCTGAAACACCGAAGCCGGGATCGCCAGAATTCTTGACAAGCCGATGGTACCGCTTGTTAGGCTCAGCCGAAGCGGTAAAGACGATGGCGGATGAAACACGGGCTCTCGGGTGGCAAGTAATGATTGATGTTGCAGTGCGTGATAACTGGTCACTTGAGCGCACTGTTGAGCATTTGCTCACGGCGGTCGACCACGTTCGCCAAGCGCACCCACGAAGTCCAGTGGCCATTGTCAACGGAGGTGAGTTTTCTTGCCCGGTCACAAACCCGCTTGGTCTTGGAGGTCGGAATCAGGCGTTTGTTCTGGCTTGCGTTCCGCGGATTGCTGGACGGTCGATAGCGGTGTTAAGTGCTGGCACTGACGGAATCGATGGCTCATCCCCAGCTGCAGGTGCTGTTGCTGACGGCGAATCGCTCTCCCGAGGAGAGCGCACCGGACTCCACCACGACACCTATCTCCGTCGTGCTGACTCACACCAGTTCTTCGAACAGCTCGGGGACGCGATCACCACTGGACCAACTGGCCACAACGTCCGCGATCTCAGACTGCTTGTCGCTTGGTAGAGTAATTACACGATCCCGTGCGTTACTTGAATAGATCATCAAAGGCTTGCTTGGCGCTCGATGGACCTCTCTTGGAATGGGTCTGGCGCTCCACAGTCACTCGTGGTTCATAGTAGGTACAGTTGTTCAGGCCATCCTTTGGAGTAATACGGGCAGTCACCGGCTGTGAACATTCAAAGCGACTACTGGGGTCGAACCAAGCACATTGTCCACAAGTGTGCAGTGCTGAGCCACACCGAGAACAAGTCGCGCCATCATCAATCGTCTGATCCAGTAGACCTCCGCATTTCGCGCAGCGGATTACATCGTGAAATCCAGGCATGTTCGGCGTCTTTGGTCTCAACGGAGGTTGGCCACGAGCCTCTCCGGACTTCGGCTTGGACCCAGAACGTTTAGACCGCGATGGAGACGGTTCGTCGTCTTGGTAGCCGCGCTGCTTGTACTTGCGGTCGCTCATCATTCACCCTTCCTGTTGTCACGGTGAAGCTGTAACACTGATGGGAAACCTAGCTGCAATCTCTATCATCCCGCATCATCGTTTCATTTTTCATACAACTCAAGTGAGAAATGCCTAAGAATTTCTTGATAGCCCTGTCGTGTTTCTGATGTCCCTGGGGTGTAATCTCCGACCAATCCATGACCCGAGGCCTTACGCTAGTTGCCAAAGACGGGATATGATGTCCTGAGTCATTCAATGCCCGTACGGGCTGAGGTGCCCATGATTCCTAGAATGCCGATCGTCGTCGCAGGGGTGTTGCTCTTTTTGGTAGTGCCATCCTTCGCCGGCTTCTACACCGATTGGATTTGGTTTAAGCAGGTTGGTTTCGACCAGCTGTTCATTCGCACACTGAGCTCAAAGTTAATCCTCGGTGGTGCTGTCTTTGCAATAGCCTTTAGCGTGCTGCTCGGGGGACTGAGATATGCGCTACGGGACATGACTAAGCCCTACCTGACGCTCGGGGGCGGGCCAGAGGTACAACCGCTAGTCATCGACCGGAAAGGGCTCCAGTTGATCGCGGCCGGAGTGTCCGGGCTCGCCGCGCTGTTCATGGGAGTTTTTGCATCCAGTCAATGGATGGTTTGGCTTCAGTATCAGCACGCCACGCCTTTCGGTGAGGTGGACCCACTGCTCCTCAAGGACGTCGCTTTCTATGTGTTCCAACTGCCGTTTCTCGACTTTATTCGGAATCTGCTTGTCAGCGTTGTCGTTCTGAGTCTCGCCGGCGCCACGGCGGCATACATTTTGTCAGGTGCGGTCGGTTTTGAGCCACAAGCTGGTCTTAAGATTAGTCGGGGGGCGCGTCAGCACCTATCGCTACTCATCGCCACGCTTCTGGTACTACTAGCATGGGGCGCCGCGCTTGATGTGCCTCGAACATTATTGACGCCAGCGGGTGTTATCCAAGGCGCGTCCTACGCCGATGTCGAGGCCCGGATACCGATGTTAAAGCTCCTTATGTATGTGGCCCTGCTCGGTGCCAGCTTGGCGACCTACCAAGCGTTCTCACCGAAACAGTGGCCGGTGCCGCTTGCAGTTGTCTTGTATATCGCGGTGTCAGCAGGTGGAACTGGTTACGGTGCCCTTATTCAGCGGATCGTTGTCACGCCGAATGAACAAGAAAGGGAAGCACCCTACATCGAGTTCAACGTCGCAGCCACCCGGAAGGCATTTGCGCTCGAGGGGATTGACGCGCGAGAACTTTCCGGCGATGCGACACTTACACGAAGTGATATTGAGGCAAATCCTGAAACGATCAACAACGTTAGACTGTGGGATCATGGACCGTTGCTGGACACGTTCGGTCAGATTCAGGCCATCCGCTCGTACTACGATTTCGCCTCGGTCGACAATGACCGCTATGTAATCAACGGCGAATATCGCCAAACCATGCTCTCAAGTCGGGAACTAAACTCAAATAGTTTATCCAACCGCACGTGGCCGAATGAGCGACTGGTGTTCACACACGGATACGGCCTGGCTCTCGGCCCAGTGAATCAGGTTACAGCCGAAGGCCTGCCGGTGCTCTTCGTCAAGGATTTACCGCCGAACTCGGAGGTGGATCTGTCGGTCGAGGAACCGAGCGTCTATTTCGGCGAGCTATCGAACGACTATGTGATCGTCAACACCGACACACGAGAATTTCACTACCCAGAGGGTGATGACAACGTCTACAGCGAATACGATGGTGAGAGTGGCATCCCAATCGGCGGGCTGTTCCACAAGTTGTTGTTCAGTCTCCGCTTCCGTGCGTTCAACGTGCTAATCAGCAGGCAGCTTACACCTGATAGTCGGATCCTTATCCACCGGAATATCAGCGATCGCGTAGAAGCGCTCGCGCCGTTCCTGATGTACGACCGTGATCCGTATATGGTGATTTCAGAAGGCCGGTTGTTCTGGATCATCGATGCCTACACCGTGACCGATAACTATCCGTATTCGACTCAGGCAATGCAGACCATCAACTATATCCGTAACTCAGTGAAGATCGTCATCGATGCGTATGAAGGTACTACTACCTATTATCTGGCTGACACTGACGACCCAATCGCGGCAACAATCAGTAAGATTTTTCCAGACTTGTTCACGCCCATCGAGGCGATGTCGGCCGACCTTCGTAGCCATGTCCGTTATCCCCAGGACATCTTCACGCTGCAAACAGAAATGTTCTCGACTTATCACATGACCAATCCGGCAGTCTTTTACAACAAGGAAGACCAGTGGGATGTGCCAGCGATCGATAGTGACGGACGCACAGCTCAGATGGAGCCGTATTACACCATCATGAAACTGCCTGGCGAGCAGAACGCCGAATTCATTCAGATGCTGCCGTTTACACCACGTCGGAAGAACAATCTTGCAGCGTGGATGGTCGCACGGAGCGATGGAGAACACTATGGCAAACTCATGGTGTTCCAGTTCCCTAAACAGAAGCTCATTTTTGGCCCACGGCAGATCGTCGCTCGAATTAACCAAGACGAAGAAATTTCACCACAGATCACCCTCTGGAACCAGCAGGGCTCACAAGTAATTCAAGGCACGCTCCTAGTCGTGCCGATTGAGGAGTCGCTTCTCTATATCCGACCACTCTACCTGCGGGCGGCCGATGGGCAGATTCCCGAACTCAAGCGCGTTATCGTCGCTTATCAGAACGAGATCGTGATGGAAGAAACTCTCGCTTTGGCGCTCAACCGTCTGTTTGGCGGGCGTGCTCCCGATGGACTCCTAGCAGCTACCACCTCGGACAGCCTTACAGTTGGGTCCTCCAATCCGACCTCATCAGAGACAGCATTTGACCCGTCGATCGGCATTTCGATCCCATGGTCCGAGGCTCTGCAGCAACTTGAACGGGCGCTTGAGGCACAACGTGAGGGGGATTGGAGCCGCTACGGTTCTGAACTTAATCAGCTTCGTCAAATTTTGGAGCAAAATTCGGCCTCGGGCGGTGGGTAGAGACTCAACTGCTCTTGGTCGGGCGCTCGCTGAGTCGTTTGACCCACCTCGATAGTCCGTTTTACATCATTGCTCCAGTCCACGGTGCATGGTGTTAAAATCCGCCCCTGACCTATCAGGAGGGGCTAATGACATCCGGGCAAACCAAACTTTTTTTGTGCACCCTGGCCGGTCTGGCACTGACCGGTTGCGTGGAACCAGCGGTTGAACCCGTACCAGGCCTGAAGGCCTTCGCCGGTGCACGCATTATCGACGGTAATGGCACCACGATCGAGAATGGCATTCTAGTCGTCCGAGACGGTCGTGTCGAAGCGATCGGAGCGTCCGACTCTGTGTCCGTACCGGCTGGTGCCGAACAACTTGATCTAACGGGCCGAACGATCATTCCGGGTTTCATTAACAGTCACGGTCACGTCGGCGCTACTAGGGGACTCGAGTCAGGCCCTGAGCTGTACACCCGTGGTAACTTGCTGCAGCAGTTGGAACTGTATGCCCGCTACGGCGTCACCACGGTCTTTAGTCTCGGCGGCGATGATCAGGCAGGTGTCACTCTCCGCGATGAACAGGATTTATCACTCGACCGAAGTCGGCTATTCGTTGCTGGCCCGGTTGTTAACGGCGCCACGGCGGAAGATGTTGAGCCCCTCGTCGACGAAATCGCTGGAATGGGAGCCGACATAATCAAGATCCGTGTCGACGATAATCTCGGGTCTACCACTAAGATGCCGGAAGAGGCGTGGCGTGCCGTGATTGAACGAGCACACGAACATGGCCTACGAGTAGCTGCACACGTGTTCTATCTGGATGATGCGAAAAAGCTAGTCGAGGCCAACGTCGACTTTCTCGCCCACAGTGTTCGGGACACGGACGTCGACCAGGAACTGATTGACGGCATGCTTGAGCGAGACGTGTGCCTAAGTCCAACGCTGATGCGTGAGGTTTCAACATTCGTTTACGAATCACGGCCTGACTTCTTCGACGACCCCTTCTTTCTTCGGGCCACCGACCCCAATGTGATCGTTGGACTCGAGGATCCCGTTCGCCAAGCGCGGATTCAAGATAGCGAGAGTGCTCAAGGGTATAAAGCAGCGCTTGAAGTGGCGATGCGGAATGTCAAAGCGCTGTCTGACGCTGGAGTGCGCCTCGCATTCGGCACCGANACAGGTCCGGTCGGCCGCTTCCAGGGTTATTTCGAACAGCTCGAACTCGAGCGGATGGTTGAAGCCGGCTTAACTCCNTTACAGGCNCTCGTTTCTGCTACTGGTGACGCCGCGGGGTGCATGGAGGTTAGCGAGGACCTGGGCACTCTGGCGATGGGNAACTGGGCNGATTTCGTGGTGCTGTCGGCGAACCCGCTGGACGATATCCTTAACACGCGATCGATTGAATCAGTTTGGATNGCAGGAAATCTTGTCCCAACCGTCGGNTGAGNGGCTTCTTCANTNGCTGCCGAACGAGGTCTCGTTCACGGTTAAGGAGNCCGGGGNGCGTANATCNTTCTCAGAANGACTCGTGAATCCTAGAANCTNTTGTTGTCTCTTCATCTNCCCANATCCCTAAACTCANGGATAACCCAAGGAGACATCGGAAACAGTGACGGCAAGGCGATCAGTCGCGGTTGCGTTGTACNGTGCACTTGCCAAAGACCCTTTCTACCNTACGATCGCAGGCGCCCAGCATCGAGACACNCCGGCNTTCAAAACTGCACTTGTGCAGTATTTCGAATACGCCTTGGACGAAGCTGNGGCNATCGGCAAGTTGGTCGTGGACGAAGGGCAGCTCGGTGCCGCCGCTTGGTTTCTCCCGATAGCGCCNGNAATCACGCAGGAGGCAAAAATCCGGAAAGANCGANCGCTTCACGAAGTGCTTAGCGAAGCCGGACTGGTCACCTATCAACGGATTACNGAATTTATGAGCCAGCGGNCACGGGTCTGCATCCCGGCGGATGCATGGTATCTGTCNATTGTTGGCATCACACCGAAAGCACAAGGGAAGGGGCTGGGGCGAAAATTGCTCGAGCCNACGCTCACCGAAGCTGACGAGGCCAAGGCCGTCTGTTATCTTGAAACGTTCAGCATGCGCAACGTAACGTTCTACACTCGGCTTGGGTTCNACGTTATTGGTATGCCCCACGAACCAACAACCGGGGCCCACTATGCAATCATGGTGCGTCGCCCAAGCCCTGATTCTTCCAATATCGCTCCAGACCNAGCCAGCACAATCTGAGCGGCACTGCGTCCTCGTAGTGGCGGGCCGNCGTTTCAGGCAACCGTTGGCGAAGCAACTTCGAGACGGCAGTTGTAAAACTTGAGAGCCCATCCTCGCGGGATTCCTGAGCTACGATNCGTCTNGCGATCTCGGCCAACTCGGCGAGATGGTCCACAAACGTACGCATNTGGTTCNNTACGTCAGTATGTGGACCGAAATGCGTCAGAAANAAGGTNTTAGCTCGCCAGCGTTCGATTACCTCGACGCTCGTNCGCCANGCCGCTAGGTCGAGNTCGGGGGGTGGTGTTGGAGGCAGTANATAAGGCGAAGGACCCACACGAATACCAGCTGTGTCNCCGACAAANGCGATGCCACTGTCGCGGTCAAAATAACTAACATGATGACGTGCGTGGCCTGGCGTNTAGGCTACTTCCAGTTCNCGCTCCCCAATTCGAATCCGNTCACCGCCCATAAGNCCGCGTANGTTGGTTTCTGGTACAGCTTTGAATTCTCCCCACAATTGTTCNAGNTCATCGACCCAAATTTGTCGAGCACTCGCAATCAGACGCGCNGGGTCGGCCATGTGACTGACNCCAGTCNCGTGAACATAGACAGTAATTTNTGGATTCTCGTTCACGATCGCNCCAGTGGCNCCAGCGTGATCNAAATGGATGTGAGTCAGAAGGATCGCNCGAATGTCGGAGANAGCAATGCCNTGCCGCCTCAGCTCGGACCCAAGCGTNTCCAAGGTCGCAGCTGGTCCTGGATCAACTATAGCGGCGCCGAAACTGCCGTGCAGCACGCCTGCCGCNATCACTTCCGATTGACCTTGGAAGTGCAAGTCGATGTAACNAATATCNCGCGTCAGTNGATTCATGATTCGTGNGNGTATAAAGCNGAGCCTNACGACGCTATCTTACTACGCCGATCTGTGCACCGTGGTCTAACGGACAACTGCTTGACGTCATTAGATCGCTCCCATAGGCTGGTCGAAGAANCTCTACAAAACCGACNATGNCATACAATGAAGAACCNAGCGGTCAAACGCGGGANCGAGTCCGGTCGGTCTCAAAAGAACCACCTCGGTATCGTGTGCTGCTTCACAACGATGACTACACCACTATGGAGTTCGTTGTGAAAGTGTTGGAGTCGGTGTTCCATAGNTCCCCNGCTGAGGCCTACCGAATCATGATGCAAGTGCATNNCCAGGGCCAAGGGCTCTGCGGCATNTATCCCTACGACGTCGCCGAGACCAGGGCCCTTNCGGCACAGGACCTCGCCCGTCACGAGGGCTTTCCGCTACAAACNTCCATCGAGAAAGAATGAGGAATCTCTCNCTATGTTCAGTGCATCGCTCGAGTTAATTCTTAGNATTGCGTATCGAGAGGCCGAATCNAGNCGCCACGCGGACCTCACNCTGGAACATCTCCTNTANGCACTTGCACACGACGTCGANGCTGAAANAATCATGCAAGCCTGNGGCGCTGATTTACCAGCACTTCGCCACGATCTTGATAACTATTTACAGCGTGAGACTGANCGGCTTCCAAGACACAGTCCTGGGGANCCGGTTCAGACGCTGGCCTTTCGCCGGGTCTTACAAACAGCAGTGCTGCATGTACAGAGTGCTGGTAAAGATGAAGTTCACTCGGGCGATGTGCTCGCTGCAATCCTNCAACAANCCAATTGNTTCGCAGCGGAGCAGTTNCTNGCGCAGGGCGTCACCAGGCTCGATGTGCTGAACTACATCTCTCACGGTATTNCNAAGGTTCCACCANCGCCAAACCGTGACGGCGNCACGCCGGACCAGNCCGTCCACGCCGGTGCGGAAGATGATGCGCCGACCGTACAGCGGGATCCCCTNGCAGCTTTCACTGTGAATCTTTCNGAGCGTGCAGCTGCCGGCCAAGTCGATCCCCTTATCGGACGCTCCGTNGAGTTNCAACGGACAATGGAGGTTCTCTGTCGGCGCCGAAAGAATAATCCGGTTTTTGTCGGCGACGCTGGGGTAGGTAAAACAGCCCTGGCTGAGGGACTCGCCGCGCGATTGCTTGANACGACGGTCCCNGCACCGCTTCAGGGAGCCGAGGTCTTTTCACTCGATACGACGGCGCTCCTTGCNGGAACTCGTTTCCGGGGNGACTTTGAAGAGCGCTTCAAAGCGGTACTAGCTTCGCTGNGTCAGCACGCGAAACCNATCCTTTTCATCGATGAGGTGCACNCNACGGTTGGCGCGGGCGCAACAACCGGTGGCACTTTGGACCTCGCAACTCTTATCAAGCCAGTGCTCAGCGCCGGTGAAGTTCGAGTGATCGGATCGACCACGATTGAAGATTTTAAGCATATCGAGAAGGACCGTGCGTTGGCTCGCCGGTTGCAGAAAATCACAGTCGACGAACCCAGTCCCGAAGAAGCTATAAAGATTCTGAAGGGTCTGCATGCACGCTATGCCGAACATCACGGCATCGAATACACAGACGCCGCACTCACGACAGCAGTAAAGCTTGCCGGACGCCATCTTCGCGACATCCGACTCCCAGACAGTGCAATTGACGTTCTCGATGAGGCGGGTGCCATGCTTAGGCTGCGCTGCACCGAGACACAACCCGAGGGTAACGAAGATCGCGCTGCCACCCCGACAAAGAAAATGGTGACGGCGGCGGACATCGAGCATGTGGTCGCTCGAATGGCAAGAATCCCTGAGCAACAAGCCTCAGCGTCCGATAAAGAACGTCTCCGTACGCTGGAGGAAGCACTGCAACGGGTCGTCTTCGGGCAGGACGACGCAGTTGCAGCAGTTGCCAAAGCGATCAAGCGGTCGCGCGCTGGGCTCGGACAGCCAGAGCGGCCAGCTGGCTGTTTCCTATTCACCGGACCTACTGGGGTGGGAAAGACCGAGTTGGCGAAACAGTTAGCTATCCATCTGGGCAACGAATTCCTCCGTTATGACATGAGTGAGTACATGGAAAAACATTCCGTTGCTCGACTGATCGGAGCGCCACCAGGTTACGTAGGCTTCGAACAGGGAGGGCTGTTAGTTGACGCACTTAGAAGCCATCCCTACGCCGTTGTGCTTCTCGACGAAATCGAGAAAGCCCATCAAGATCTGTTAAACATCCTTTTACAGGTGATGGACCATGCAACACTAACCGACAGCACTGGCCGGAAAGCTGACTTCCGGCAGGTCGTGCTAATCATGACGTCTAACGCTGGCTCCCGGGAAATGAGTGCTGGTGCTATTGGATTTAGCGGGGGACGATCGAAGGCGGTGCGAGGTCGGATCAAAGCAGCTATCGAACGGATCTTTAGCCCTGAGTTCCGTAACCGGCTCGACACGACTGTAACCTTTGGGGCACTTACACCAGACGTGATGGAAATGATTGTCGAGAAATTTATCCTTCAACTCGAAGCGCAGCTCGCGGAGCGGCGTGTGGCGATCACCCTTGAAACAGGGGCACGCCAGTGGCTTGCCACAAAGGGTTATGACCCGGTTTACGGGGCTCGTCCGCTCGCTCGGGTCATTCAGGCAGAGGTTAGAGACCGTCTCACTGAGGAAATCTTGTTCGGCCAGTTGGAAACCGGTGGCACTGTCCGGATTAGCTTGGCGGATGGAGACGGCCCTCTCAAGTTCGCGTTCGAGCCGAGCGCTAAACCTTCGCAGACTGCCAACGCGGTCGCAGGCCCAGAAACGGTCGGCTAATTAAGATGGTTCAGTTGACCACCACCGAATTCCGATCCCATTTTCCTCTGTTGACACAACGCACTTATGTAAACAGTTGCTCTCAGGGTGCCCTGTCGACAGATGTACACGCCGCAATACAGCAGTTCCTCGACTCATGGAACAGGGAGGGTTCGCCGTGGGAAGCCTGGGTTGGTGAGGTTGAGCGGTTACGCTCTAGATTCGCGGCCTTGATCGGCGCGGCCAGCGATGAGGTGGCAGTTTTACCTAGCGCTTCAATAGGCATTAATGCAATAGCTAGTGCCCTTATGTTTGATGGCCCGCGCCGCCAGGTTGTGATGGGTAGATTTGAGTTCCCCACTATGGCGCAGATCTGGCTTGCGCAGCAGCAGCGNGGAGCAAAGATTCNATGGGTAGANNCCGAGAACGAANNGCTNTCAGTCGACTCGTACGCGCGCACAATCGATGAACGGACACTGATTGTCCCTGCAACGCACGTATGCTTCCGAAATGGGCATAAGACTGATATNGCTGNNCTNGCNNCGTTATGCCAACGACAGGGTGCGTATCTCTTTCTCGATGATTNTCAGCACACNGGTACNGGACCNATCGACGTGCNGTCGNTGGGCATNGACTTTATGGTTACCGGAGCACTNAAATATTTGCTGGGCCCATCCGGTGTAGCCTTCCTGTATGTTCGCCGTGATCTTATTGACCGCTTAGTGCCTACGATGACGGGATGGTTCGGCCGGCTAGACCCGTTTGCCTTCAGCATCGACGAACTTGATTGGTCACCGTCAGCACGCAGGTTCGAATCAGGTACACCTATGATTCCGAACGTATATGGCGCCCTAGCTGGGCTCAAGTTGCTCGGTGCGGTTGGGGTGGAAACCATTGAGCGAGAGGTCGCCAGCTTGACTGCCAGACTGATCGCCTGGGCAGATGACGCCGGCGTTGAGGTCATAACACCATCGGAATCGACGCGTCGAGGACCACTCGTCGTTCTACGCTCAGTCGATGCGGTGACCTTGGTAGCGCGACTTGCCGCACGCGGCGTGATTGCCTCGTCCCGCGATGAAGGTATCCGAATTTCCTTCCACGGATATAACACGCAAGAGGACCTCGATTCAGTAATTGCCTCGCTGGAAGCCGAATCAGCCATGCTCAAGCGTTCAAGGTTTAGCCAGACGCTAGGAGGTTAGTAGGAATGCCAACACTAGGTGGCGGATGTCGGGTCATCGAACCCAACGAGGGACAAATTAGCCGGGAGGGTACTAGACGGCGTCGGTGGACAGTGGGTGCAGCGGTAGTTGCCGCGCGCGACATCGAGCAGTCGGTCAGCCAATTCGATAAAGGCCTCTCTCCGGGTCAAATAAATCCCACCAGCGAGGAGGTTCATTACGTCTCGGCAGGATCAGGCACCTGTTACGTTGATGGATACGGTTACCAAGTCAAAATTGGCTCCGCCGTTTACGTGGCACCGGGTAAAGAGTGTTGCTTCGACACGCTGACAGGCGACCTTGAAGTCGTGAGCGTCTGCTGCCCTCAGATTCGTGACTCGCGTTTCGACCTCCCAGCAAACACATGCCCAGCCGCCCCCGGGGAGACCAAGCCCGAAGTCGTCGTGCACCAAGACAACCGAAAGTCTATTCCAACGGGTGACCGATGGTTCAAGTTACTCGTCGACAAAGGTATCGGCTGCCAACACGTTACGCAGTTTCTCGGACACATTCCCAAGTCCGAGGCTCCAGCACATCATCACACTTACGAAGAAGCGATTTATATCGTTGAAGGACGCGGTGTGCTGTGGGCTAATGGTAAAGAGGCATCGGTCGCGCCCGGCAGTTGTATCTACCTTCCCAGACAGGTTAAGCATTCAATGAAGAACCTAGAAGACACGCCTATTCGCCTGATGGGAGTATTTCATCCGTCTGGTAGCCCGGCCACTAGTTATGATGAGTAACACATAATCAGTCAATTCAACGTTATCTTTGCAAGACGTGCTAGGTGAGAGGTAACTAGTAAGTATTGAGCGTCACGAACCAACAACCCTAAACTCGGGAGAATCTTATGAGGATGATCGATCGCCGGCGATTCCTGCATTTTGGTGCGGCGAGTGGTGTGTTTGGCCTTACGACGAGCCGAGCTGAGCAAGCGGCAGTAGCATCATCGCAACCACAGGCCTCAAGCGAACAAAGTGTAAAGCTCTACGGCGACGGTCTCGGATTAACTCCGGACGATTCAGTCAAGCTCTTAACGCGCCTTGCTGAGGGAGGAGAAGGGATCCATGCAGATTCTTATTCCAATGGTGGAGTCGTCGAGGAACTAGAGCAGGCTTTCGCCTCGGCACTTGGAAAAGAACGAGCTGTCTTCATGCCAACTGGCACACTGGCCAATCACCTAGCTGTTCGGATGCTCGCTGGTGGGCCTAGCCGGGCAATCGTCCAGGCGGAGAGCCATCTTTACAACGATACCGGTGACACCGTCCAGACCCTAAGTAACATCCAGCTGGTCCCGTTAGCCCCTGGCCGCGCAACTTTCACGTTGGATGACGTAAGGATGCTGCTTGATCGCACCTCCAGTGGGCGAGTTGCCACACCCGTATCAGTTATTTCAATCGAATCACCAGTGCGGAGAAAGTCGGGTGAGATCTTTGACGAAACCGAGATGGATAAAATCACAGCATTTGCTCGGCAGAACGGTATCCGTACACACCTCGACGGCGCACGGATTTTCCTACAAACCGGCTTCGGCGGACGGTCTGCCGCCGATTACGCCAAGCCTTTTGATACCGTCTACGTCTCGCTCTATAAGTACTTCAACGCGCCATCAGGTGCCATCCTGGCTGGGCCGAGTGCCTTGCTGGACCAAATGTTCCATACGCGGCGTATGTTTGGCGGTGGCCTTTCCCATGTGTGGCCTTTCGCAGCGATCGCACTACACTATTTCCGGGGGTTCCCCGAGCGCTACGCACGAGCTGTTCATGTATCAAATGAATGGAAGCAGCTAATCAGCAAGCACGACGCTTTTTCCATTAAACCAATCCCAGCAGGCACGAACCTTTTCTTGCTTCAAGTGAGGTATCCAGACCTCGACTTGTTCCGTAATAAGCTCGCGCACCAGGATGTGCGTCTCCCAGCACCACTCGGTGATGGTTCTGGCTTCAGGCTAGGTATCAACGAATCATGGGGCCGCATAACCTCATCCGATCTGGCCGGTATGTTTGTGCAAGCAGTTGAAGCATGAACCTTAAAGTCCACCGTATGACATCTGAATCAGGTATTCTTGAGGCATGCTGACTCTAATGCTGGCGCTGCACTCGTTGATCCGATGGGCCGCGATCGCGTTTGGATTCGTGATCGTCATCCGGGCATTGTCCGGTATGTCAAAGGGAAGTTTCGAAGATGCCGACGGAAGGTTCGGCCGGTTGTTCGCCATTTCGCTCGATGTCCAAATGCTCGTCGGTATACTCATGTATCTCTTCTTCAGCACCATCACGACATCGGCATTCGAGAACCTCGGAAGCGCGATGAGTAACTCGGTAACACGCTTTTGGATTGTTGAGCATCCGACGATGATGCTCGCAGCTCTTGTGTTCGCGCATATCGGCGTCGTCCGGGTGCGTAAAGCGCCCGAAGCGAAGGCGAAACACCGCACTGGATTGATCTTTTTCGGAATCGCCATGCTGCTGATCCTGNTCGGGACACCTTGGCCGTTCTCGNTGGCAGCAAGACCGATTCTGCCGTTCCTATAACCCTANNACGGATATAAAGGTTGCGAGTTAAGGGAAGACCTCTCTGTCCCGATGGGGTGTTGTGTCGCGNTCAACCCTAGGGATCGNGAACTAGTCAGGCGTTCGCCATCTCAGCGAAGTCGGTGGGTAGTGCTTCGAGATGCTCCCGAACACGGGCAAGGAACTGGAAGGCGNCCATGCCATCACTTGCACGGTGGTCGAAGGTAAGNGACATCATCATGACCGGCCTGATTGTGATGGCTTCATCGACCACAACCGGCCGCTTAATTACAGCACCGAGGCCAAGAATCGCNACCTCGGGCTGATTCAGAATGGGCGTGCCGGTGAGGCCTCCGAANATACCGGGNTTCGTCAGTGTGAAAGTGCCACCCTGTACATCTTCTGGCGTGAGACGGTGAGANCNTGCNCGCACAGCTAATTCTTTTATCGACTTNGCAAACCCTGCGAGAGACCTCTCTTCAGCCTTNCGGATCACCGGTACAATTAGCTCACCTGACTCAGGCAGCGCAACGGCGATTCCAAGATTAACCGACGGCTTCANCACGATCTCGTCGCCAACAACCGAGGCGTTNAATGCNCGAAATTCCCCAAGAGCTTTAACCGCCGCCTCTGCAACAAGCNCGGTATAAGTNAGNGGTGCACCCACGCTCGCCTCAAAANGTTGACCGGCCGTTTCCATCAGTTCAGCAGCNCGCGACATGTCGCACTCAACAATGGCCGTTGCGTGGGGNCTGATCCNCGTGGACCAACTCATGTGGNGCGCGATCTTCTTACGNACNGCCGACATCTGTATCCGCTCATCTCCGTCCTGCGGTTGATACAGNTACTCCTTTGGAGGGCTNCCCGCGGAGTTATCCGACTCTAAGGGCGAGGTTGCTTGTTGGNGAATATACTGCTCGACGTCNCGCTTTGTCACACGACCACCGTGGCCAGANCCNNGTAACGTNGCCAATGTGTCGAGCGACATNCCACAGCGCTCTGCGGTCTTAAGAACGGCTGGGCTAAACGAATGNGACGGNGTNGTCGANGCAGACGGTNCGTCGGNCTTCTCGGATTCTCGCCTGAAGGAAATCACCTGNGACGATTGCGCTGCCNGAAAATGGCCANCCGGCTCATCCCCCTTCTTTCCNTCCGGTTNNCNTNTNTCGGCCTTCGATTGCNTGCCTTCNCCGGGGGAGGCAGNTTTCACATCCTCTCCGGATTCAGTAATCACCGCCACAGGCGTTCCAATNTCNACCGTTTCGCCCTCCTTCACNAGAATCTCGGTTAACGTCCCCGCCGCAGGAGCCGGCACCTCAGTGTCAACCTTNTCGGTCGTGATTTCAAAGAGAGGTTCATCACGGTCAACANNGTCGCCAACCTTTTTCAACCACTTAATNATTGTGCCTTCGGCGATCGACTCCCCCATTTGGGGCATTACTATTTCAATCATGATGCTGGAAGNAGNCNCNTCTANNTNGGGTTAGTACTCCAAAACGTTCTTAGCGGCAGTATAGATCTTTTCCTCGGTCGGAAGCATCGCATCCTCTAGTGACGCCGCGNAGGGAGACGGAACGTCCAATGCGCCCACTCGTGTCACCGGCGCGTCAAGCACATCAAATGCCTCCTGCGCGATGATCGCCGCCACCTCACCACCGAANCCACCGGTGAGCTGTGCTTCATGGACGACCAGTGCNCGGGAGGTTTTTCGCACGCTCGCTAGAAACGTGTCCCGGTCCAGCGGGCATAGGCTNCGCANATCGACAACCTCGCATTCGGCACCCTCNCGCGATAATCGCTCGGCCACCGCCANCGANTCGTGAACCATTGCACCATATGTTACAACTGTTAAATCTGNTCCCTCTCTTTTGACGTCGGCGACNCCTATCGGAACCACGTAGTCCTCATCNGGCACGTCCTCCTTGATCCTGCGGTAGAGGTGCTTGTGTTCAAAGTAGANCACTGGGTTGTTGTCTCGGATTGCTGCAATCAGCAATCCNTTAGCNTCGTANGGCGTNGAAGGCTGAACCACCTTCAAGCCTGGCACATGCGTGAACCACGCTTCNGGGTTCTGTGAATGGTAGGGTCCACCACGAAAGCCACCCCCCGCAGGACCNCGGAAGACAACTGGCATCGGNATGCCCCAACGGTAGTAGTTCTTCGCGGCGTAGTTGACAATTTGATCGAACGCACAGGCAATGAAATCAGCAAACTGAAACTCGACAACCGGCCGGAGGCCCTCAACNGCTGCTCCACACGCTGCACCGGTAAAGCCACTNTCGCTGATCGGCGTATCNATTACGCGATCTTCACCAAACTCATCCAGNAAGCCNACGGTTACTTTGAAGGCCCCGCCAAAAACCGCAATNTCCTCACCAAGGAGAATCACGTTGTCATCGCGCCTCATCTCGTCGCGCAATGCCTGACTGATCGCCTCGAGGTAGGTGATAACNGCCATAGGATTACCTCACGGTGCGAAGAGCCGNTCTGTCACGCTGTCGGGCGANGCCTCAGGCTGNGCCTCGGCCCACACCACCGCATCCTCAATCGTCTGGACGCATTCATTNTTGATCGCTNGCACCTCAGCCTCGNCTAGCCCACCGGCCCCNGACAGGTACTCAGCGAACANTCGCAGCGGGTCACGCCTCTCCCAAAACTCTCGNAAGTCAGCACTGACATAGCCCATGTCGTCNTGCTCGCCGTGCCCGCGAGNNCGAAACGTCTTGAACTCAACCANATAGGGTCCATTGCCAGCACGCGCGTGNTCNATCGCTCGCCTGGCCACGCGTCTNACTTCGAAGATGTCGTTGCCGAAGGCAATCTCTGACGGAATATTGAAGGCCGGTGCACGGTCNGCCACATTCTCAACCGGCATTTGTTTTTCAATGGTGGTCGAATANGCAAAGCAGTTATTTTCCACAACGACGACCANNGGCAATTTGTGAATGGCCGCAAAGTTNANGCCTTCGTAAAAATCACCAGGACTGGTGGCNCCATCNCCAGTAAAAGCGATATAAACCCGCGGCTGCTTTCTGATTTTAAAGGCAAGTGCGAANCCTGCNCCNGACGGGATCCAGGAAGCCATCGAACCGTTATGGTAGGGCGCGATGCCNTACTGCCGNATGTCNGCAANGAACAGGCCAAGTTCGCGGCCGTGCGNCGGNGGTACATCGCGGCCCAGCCATCGGGCNATAACGTGTTTCGGCTCGACGCCACGTAAAAACCATCCTGCCANACCACGNGCGACTGTCGAGAAGTAGTCGTCCCGCTCAAGGAGACTGACAACACCAGTACAAATTGCTTCCTGNCCGATCGCCAGATAGACAGCNCCGACGATNTTTCCCTGGCGGTAGAGGGCGGCCAGTTTCTGGTCGCAAGCACGAGCCANTCGCATCGTCCGGTACCAGNCCGCNANTTGGTCCCGTGNGATGGTTTCGTCGGTTGCGATCGAGGTCCTGTCAAGTGCNGGNTCTAGAAAAATCTNGGACTTCGACATAATTACCACCNGTCACTGACTGTTACCCGNCGTCGTGACNAGGGTTCCCTGGTCGTCATACACATCAACGGGNCCGAAAGAGGTTAGCNCGTCAGAGATCCGCTCNCCATCACCAACNGCNACAATGTGTAGCCGATCGGCATCGAGATACTTCANCGCAACTTNCNGTACTTGCTCGCGNGTTACCGACATAATTCGTTCGGGATACCGTTCCCAATAATCGTCTGNTAGGTCGTAGAGATGACGGACGACGGAATTGCCGAGNAAGGTGCTCGGCGACTCGAGAGAAAGCGCAAAGCTCGCAATNATCGATCTCTTGGCATCCNGGAATTCNNGTTCGGGAACCNCTTCATCGCGGATTCTCTTCAACTCTCGGAGCAACTCGGCCAAAGCATCTCCNGTTACTTCAGTNCGTACCTCNGTGGAAGCCTCCCAATCACCGCGATACCGCAGCGCCGTGAAGGAACTGTAAGCGCCATAGGTGTAGCCTTTGTCCTCACGCAGGTTCATAAATAGACGTCCTGTNGCACCGCCTCCTAGAATNTGATTCATCACNGTNAGAACGTCGTAGTCNTGACTNGTGCGTTTAATTGCCTGTGTACCAACAACAAGATTCGTTTGGACAGATGCAGCACGGTTGATTAAGTAGAGCTTCGACGGACCGATGGNTTCAGGGTCTTGTACCGTCGGCCGTGGTCTCNCNGTTCGAGCCCACGCACCGAGGTNCTTCTCNACCAAGGTGCGCGCNTCAACCATTGAGATNTCGCCGGCCATAGCAAACACGGCATGGTCGGGAATATAGTGCGTTCGGTGAAAGCTGAGCAGGTCGTCACGCGTGGTCCTNTCGAGTGTCTCCGGTGTCGCCGAGGTTCGGCCAGCAGGATGGTTGCCATAAATGGCTCCATTGAGGCGTTCGACCGCCAGAAAGCCTGGCCGAGTCCTTTGCTGCATTAAACCAGCCCGCTCACGGTCTTTAAACAAAGCGAGCTCCTCCTCNGGAAANGAAGGCCGGAGTAGAACGTCGGCNGCNAGGGCCATCGNCTGTTCGAGGTGCTCCGTGAGGCTCGAACCGNTCATGCTCGTGGCCTGTANCGACATGTCNGTGGAGATGGNCAAACGAGANGCATGGGTCTCAAGCGCTTCGGCTATTTCCACTGAAGAAAGGTTCTCCGTACCTTCCCGNAACAGTGACGCCGTAAAACTGGCCAGACCCGCNTGATCGGGAGGATCGTAGTAGCCACCAGCTCCGATCAGAATCATCTGAAACGANACGANCGGNACNCGCCGATCTTCGAGCACCATNAGATGTAAGCCATTATCAAGGTCGGCTTCCTCGGCCCNCGGTAAATTAACNTGGAGGATTTCGTCGGAGACCGGTGCCAANCCCTTGACNTCGGCACCGACGATTGANTGAGTCTGTAACTCCTTGGCCTGNAGGTGANCNCCNACCAGCGANACANCNNCCGACAACATGCATCCCANTACGACGTGGGACCNCCGTACGCACATCANAAATTCTCCTGCCCCNGAACCTGGTCTGTTTGCGCACCAGCTGGCCTCGGGACNGTGATAATGACCGACCTGTTAGTTTCGTTGAGATAAGTGNTCGCCACCCGTCGNAGGTCTTCCGCTGANACNGCNCCGACGCGCTCAGCGCGTGAGTTAATAAGCGAGGGGTCGTCATAGAAGAGTGCATACCGTGACAGAATGATGGCGCGCTGCAGTGAACTCCCNAAACTTGAAACAAACGACCGCCGTGCGCCATTGCGTGCNTTGGCGAGNTCCCAGTNCTCGACAGGTTCAACCTTGATCCGCTCGATTTGGNTGTAGATGGCNGTTTCGAGCGCGCCNATGTCTGCNCCGGGTGCGGCNATGCCGACCAACCGGAACAGGCTCGGACCACGGTTNCTGACCGCAAACGCACCAACGTTTACGCCAAGCTGGGTATCCCGGACGATGGCTTGGTANAGTCGCGAGCTCCGNCCAGACGACAGTANGGTCGCGAGNACACTGAGAGCATCGTGNTCAGCAGTCAGGCTCTNCGGAATGTGATACGCGACATCAATGCGCGCTAAACGAGCCAGNGNNTCATCGTAGCTTGCCCGGNGCTCCTCAGTCTGCGGTAACTCTGTCAGATCCACAGTGGGNGGTTCGGGCTGGCGTGGAATCCGTNCAAAGTACTGCNGAACCTTCTCGAGTGCCACTTCGGCNTCAATGTCACCAACGAGCGCAAGAACAGCNTTGTTCGGCGCATAATAGGTCCGGAAGAACGACGCTATGTCCACCACAGTAGCCGCAGTNAGGTCAGTCATTGATCCAATTGTCGAGTGTGAGTAGGCGAAATTGNTATAAGCCAGTTCATCNATNGNCTCGAACGTGTGCCCGTAGGGTTGGTTGTCAATCCTGAGCCTGCGCTCCTCCTGTACCGCTTGGCGCTGGTTATCAAGATTNTCCTGGGTAATATCGAGCGAGGCCATCCGATCGGCCTCAAGGAATAAGCCNAGGTCGAGTTGGTTTGAAGGAAGCCGTTCAAAATAAAGAGTTCGATCCTTATCGGTCNTTCCATTGACGTCGCCNCCGTTGTTGGCGATGAGNAGGAAGTGCTCGCCATCGCCGACGTTCTCTGACCCTTCGAACATCATGTGCTCGAAAAGATGGGCNAANCCTGTGAGCCCNNGGCGCTCGTTACGTGAACCAACGTCGTAATTTACAGCGATNGAGATCACCGGNGCCACGTGGTCTTCNGCGATGATNACTCGTAGGCCATTNTNAAGNGTCGTGTCCGTGAACTCGACGGTCTGACCAACCACACCGGTTCCTNAACNGAAAATCCCCGTCGCGATTATGACCGCTTGCCAGTTCCATCGCGTGCATCTCAGCATGCGTTTCTCCNGNAAGACCTAGCTTCACCGAGTCTGTCANCCACTACACACCNNCGATGGTNGAAGCCTTCACCGCGTCATCCACTCCCANCACGATCGTCGCCATCGGATGGCCTTCGATCACGGAACCATAGGCATGGTCGACGTTGATNCCTGCATTGGCCATCATTCGCCCGACCGTCTTTAGTACNCCAGGNCCGTTNGGNACTTCCANGTACAAANNCTGCCGTGTTTCAACGTCGTGGTGCTGATCGCGGAGCACGCCNTCCGCGTGGATGTGGTTNTCAACCACTAGGCGGAGTAAGNCANCAGCATCGAGNCTGAACGCAAGAATATTGACTTGTTCATCCGACAGAAGCTGGCACACATTAGTCAGTGCGCCGGGATTGTTTGGGAGTCGCAGGGACAGTTCGGTTCGGACNGCCATAGTGTTCNCTAAAACAACGGTGTAANCCTACGATCATACCCGCCTTCANGACCAAGTGATACNAGTGTCTTGAGAACTCGNANGNGCGTAGGNGCTGCTAGCTATGAACNAAGGGGATGCGCTAGGATCGGATTCNTATGACAGCTGCCACATCAACCATNCAAGTCGCCAGTCGCGTCCACGGGTTCTCCTACGCCATTCGGAACATCGTAGCGGAGGCNAAGAAAGTTGAGGCNGTCGGCACNCGTGTCCGGTANCTNAANATTGGNGATCCGATTCCGTTCGGGTTTAAGACTCCCCAGCATCTCCTCGATGCCGTCCAGCGCGCGATGCACGACGGACTGAANGGCTANACATCNTCTCCNGGTATAGAGCCAGCACGTGAAGCGGTGGCCGAGGANTTCNCGGGCCGTGGCCTCAANATTCCGGCCGACCGTGTGTTACTTACCATGGGAACGTCTGANGGAATTGAGNTGGCACTTACTGCGTTAGTGNANNCTGGTGAGGAAGTGCTCGTGCCGGTCCCAACCTATCCACTCTATACCGCTGTGCTCGCCAANCTNGGTGCNAATGCTGCGTATTATCAAACCGATCCAAATAATAACTGGATGCCAGATCTCGATCACATCGAGAGTCTNATCGGGCCTNGCACGAGGGCGCTAGTGGTGATNAATCCGAACAACCCAACGGGGGCTGTGTACNCGGACAGNACGCGTCNCAAACTTCTGGAACTGGCAAATCGTCACAGTTTGCTTCTACTAGCGGACGAAGTTTATGCCGATCTNGCATACGATGGTCCNATCTCACCAATCGGCAGTCTCGACCCCGAGGCACCTGTTATTTCNTTTTCATCGTTGTCNAAAGCCTACCTAGCGCCTGGNTGGCGNGCGGGTTGGATGGCCGTAGGTACCAGCGATCGACTCNACGACCTCTTGGCCGCAATCAAGAAACTGGCCGACGGCCGGCTATGCAGTACAGCTCCGATGCAGGCAGCGATCACTGCGGCTTTAACCCAGAAGANNTCGGATCAGGACNCTTTTCGCGCCGCCCTGCGCGAGCGCGCCGAGCTGACAACCGCAAGGTTGAATGCCATTGANGGCATNTCGTGCGTGGCGCCAACCGCTGCGTTCTATGCTGTCCCACANNTTACCCTGCCACCAAACAAGACNGACGAGGACTATGTCCTTGGCTTGCTACGATCGACCGGGGTGCTGTGCGTTCACGGCTCAGGCTTTGGCTTGCCACCTGGNGNCGGNTTCATGCGTGTCGTTTTTCTTGCGAACCCTNAAGAGTTGAACGAGATCTANGACTTGATTGATTCGTTCACGAGCGAGTTCCTGAGNNCGTNAAGGANGTGAACCAGTCGCGATTGAAANNCCGAAAGAGACCNNCTGGANTCCTTGATNTNAGATCTGTTCTCTGCCTAANTTTACNTNCACGTTTTGGGNACCGGTCGGCTCAGTTTTNATCGACGATGCGGGCNAGCGCTTCGAAGTCCNGATTCACGTCGACCCTGCTCAGTGANCCNGNTAGAGGNACTCGCACTTCGGTCACACGGTCGGTCACGCTNACAACAACGTTCTGAGANCCACCGGTTGTGTAGCGAAGTCTAACGGTCACCGGAACNTCNTAGAGNTCNTCAGTCCGTTGCTCGAATCGCAGTTTAACTACTGAAGCGCCCTCGNTATCGGGAACTGTTTCCACCCTATAAGTNAAAGCAAGATCNGGNAGGCCGGTAGAATGAATGTAGCGATCAAAAAAACGAGTCAGTGGAANGNTCGATACTTGCTCGAACGCCANNCGAAGATCCTCAGTTCCGGCCTTCTGATACTGCCGGTCGGTGTAAAAGCGGCGCACTCCTTGAAAGAATACCTCGTNCCCTAAAAGGCGATGGAGCATGNGCAGCACCATCGCGCCCTTNTTGTAGACAAGGGCNNGAAAAATNCNTCTGTCTCCCTGGATATGCCCNAGCCGGTAGCCTAGATAGACAGGGCCTTGGTCGGACTGCTGCATCGCCCATTCGCGCATCTGCCGCATAATCCCCCGAAACACATNGTCACCTTGGGAATGCCTAGCGTGNAGCGCGGCAAAATACTGCGCGAAGCCCTCNCTCAGCCACTGCTCGTGGTAATTGTTCCATCCAACAGCCTGTCCCCACCACTGGTGAGCGAGTTCGTGCGCGAGAAAAAAGTCTGGCGCGTCNATAAAGTAGACCGGATCACGGCGCCATAACAGATTACTAGCTTGCATTGGCTCATTAATCATTGAGATGTGTGCCGGACTGTGACCNCCAGGCAGCTCACTCTCGACCANGGCTACGGTCAGGCTTTCNTAGGGAANATCGCCGATGAGGGAAGTGTANAAGCTNAAAATCGCCTTGGCTCGNTCAGATAGTGATCGAGCGGCNCGNCGCTGTCGGGGATTTGCCTCGACTGATAATGCAATTCGATTCTGTTTGGAAGNGATGGNGGACATTGGTAGCTGGACTTNCTCCGATGCGACNTGCACGAATCCGCTCATTAAAGCTGCCAAATACCGGATCGGCTGCTCGGCCTCAAAGACGTANTCCTTGGACCCGTCAGGCATTCCTTCCGACTCTTCNCCGTATAGCTCACGTGGAGCACCACTCCGGTGACCACTGGCNACGGCCTCGAAATCGGGTGGTACGGTGATACGAATCGTAGCCGGCGCAAAATCAGTCACTAGCGACTGGGGATACCAAAAACTCCGGCTACTGTATAANTAGTGCGGTTGGGGCCCNGANCGGATGGTTGGGTGCACAAAACGTGACGAGTCTAAGAGAGAGAGATTGCGAGGCACAATTGACTGGTGATCCACGGNTTCGGCCGGCAATTCGCCNNTGTAGTCAATAGTCAGTGTAACTTCATCACCGGCCGNGATTGACTCCGGNAGANTCAGGATCATCGTGTTCTGACCTGGCGTACGAATTGGGAATAGCCGTCCGACCCCCTCGGCAGTAACCGATTCAACTGCAAGTTCATCGGCTAGCCGGATCGAAAATAACGACAGGTCGCGCACGGCGCGCATGGCTAATGTGGCGCGTCCCTCCACCCAGTCGNGCCTCGGTAGAAACATCACATCGAGGTCGTAGTTCTCGATGTCATAGTCAATTAGATCGTCCTCGCTGTAGAAGCGGCCACGTGTCAACAGCTTCTCGCTTGACGCGTAGACCGAAATATTGCGCTNCCCTTCACGATCGAAAAGTTGAATGTCCTCGGCCTTGCGATCCGATTTAACATAAGTCAGCTGGTCGTAGTGCGGCGTATCTAATTCNATGAGCAAATCTCGCTCATTCGGTAACACCCACCAAGCTTCAGCACTTAGATCGCCGATGTCGACAAGATACGATTCCGGTGCGTACTGGTCGAATACTTCCTGGGCTCTTTCGTAATCACGCANGCCAACAGTACGNTCCATAAGTGCTTGCTGCGGCACGAGCGCATCGAAGTCNCTAGGGTTCACTCGGATAAAAGCACTAGTGAACGTNGTTCTCAGCGNTTCGTCACCNGAGAAGAGNCGGAGTTGCCCCTGCTCCACGGATGTAGTTGGAGTGAAATCCATCTCACCTTCGCCCTGTAGCACTAGAGCCGTGATTCCCTGTCCGGTATCGGCGACGAACGCCATTCCTTGAGGCAACGTCAGCGTNAAGTCGGTCGTCGAAATTGTGAGATTCCGAACGATGTACTGACGTTCGGGATGGAGTTCGAGNCGGAAAAGNCCACCAACTTGTGTTAGCCGTTGCTGTCCGACAATCCGCCATTCAGGTCCGTCTCGAAAAGATTGACCTGTCAACGGATCAATGTCTCGCCTCACATTGAGAAGCCAAGTAGCGACGTTCCCTGNCAGCCGTTGCTCACGGAAGACNTCAAGCAGCACGGCATACCCTTGTCCTTCGGGTACATCGGATAACGGTAGACGTCCCAGTTCTTTGATCGTCACGTTGGTCACACCCGCNAAGATGTTCNGCCTGACGAACTGCCGGGCGCTNGGCTGAGCAGCCAGAGAGGGTGACAACATCGCCAAGTAGGCGATCGCGCGGCCGGAAATAATGGTTCGNTCAAGCTGCTGNTAGAACTGGTTAAGGGGANGAGCGNNGACTCCGGGTGTCTGCGCACGAGCAGCTTNGTTGGCTCCAAGTACGACACAGATCGCTAAAACGGCCGCAANACAGAGATTCGTTCGTAGGTAATTCACCATGAAAAGCTAATTGTCCGTCAGTNATCTTGCTAACACTTTTGCTCCAGTCACTAAATCGTTCCGANACCGCGGGNGGGAAACTAGTTTTAGTNTACCATCGGATAGACAGCACCCCTTAATAGACTCTAGGTAGAGCCTTCACTCCCAACACAGCCTTGTGGCCGTCTGGTACAATGANCCACTGGGTAGGCTGATGCCTAATCTCACGATGGATGGGCATCCTAACTCCGCACCTTCGCCAGCCGGCACCGGCAGGCGCTGACAACGAAGAAGATGAAGAATATCAACNNTACGGTCAAGANAGTCGCCGTAGGAACGCTCCTCTCCTTAGCAGCAGTGGCGTCAGCCCAGCAGCCACCGGAGGTCCAGATTGAAACGCTGGTCGCTGCCGAGGGCNCGNCGGCGGGAACGACCCTACGTGTCGCCGTCCGGGCCTACTTAGCACCCGGCTTTCACGTAAATTCGAACAAGCCCCTTGAGGATTTTCTCATTCCCACCGCGCTAATACTCTCGCCTCCCGATGGGATTGCCGTGGCAGAGATTACGTATCCNGAAGCTGGCCTACTTGAGCAGCAGGGCGCAGAAATACCACTAGCTGTCTTNGAAGAGCGCTTCGCTATAGGCGTTCTTCTCACACTNGCCAATGACCTNCCGGTGGGGACCTACACGGTGCCAGGCACACTCCGCTACCAAGCATGTGACGAAACNATGTGTTACATGCCAACGACGGCNGCCTTCGAGTGGAACTTACNGNTCTGGCCTGAGNNTANGNCCNGCGGNGCNCAGNACTCNGATGTCCTCGACGGCATCATGTTCGGNGGTGAGAATNCNGTTGTGCCGGACAGCGGNAGNGCCGTCTTCGANGTACCCGCGTGGGACACACCGAGCGTTTTCGAAACCGACGACGTTGTCACCATGCTTCANGATTTNGAGATTCTCGGCACGACAGGCGGCTACCTCGACTCAGAGGACTTTCTGAGCTTCGTCAGCGCCGCTGAAGCGGGAGAAGCTCGNNTGGGCTGGTTTGAAGGGCGCGGGCCGTTAACCATCCTAGTGCTNATTCTCNTTGGCGGGCTCNCNCTCAATTTAACACCCTGTGTACTACCAATGATTCCGATTAATATCGCCATCATTGGAGCCGGGGCTCGAGCCGGCTCGCGTGTNCGTGGCCTGTTGCTTGGCTCCACNTACGGTGCGGCTATGGCTGTCGTNTACGGGGCGCTCGGGCTAATCGTCATCCTCACCGCTGGCACTTTNGGCACAATCAACGCATCACCCTGGTTCAANATCAGTATCGCGCTGCTTTTCGTAGTACTAGCGCTCGCTATGTTTGATGTAATAACTATCGATTTTTCCAGCCTTCAATCNAAATTAAGGATNGGCNACAACCCAAATGGGTCTTTCCTGACCGCGTTCGGCATGGGTTCGGTGGCTGCCTTGCTAGCCGGCGCNTGNGTGGCNCCGGTTGTCATTCAGGTCATCCTGTTCTCAAGTGATTTGTACGCCTCGGGNATGAACGTAGCGCTGNTGCTTCCGTTTTGCCTTGGTGTTGGCATGGCTCTGCCATGGCCGNTCGCNGGAGCNGGTCTTTCGTTCCTGCCCAAACCAGGNNTNTGGACCGTCCANGTNAAGCANGCCTTNGGCNTCTTTATCTTGGCCACCGCTGCCTACTACGGATACGTCGCCTATGGAATNTTCGAAAATCGTTTGGTCGACGCGCNGCANGTNACGAGCAGTGTCGAAGAAAAGCTCGGAGAAGGTTGGTANGGGTCAATGCANGCAGGACTCGAAGCAGCTCACGCTGAGAATAANTTTGTGCTTGTTGACCTNTGGGCCACNTGGTGCAAGAACTGTCTCACAATGGACCAAACCACGCTAAAGGACCCCGACGTCACAGCGGAGTTAGATGCCTANGTAAAGATCAAATTCCAGGCNGAGGACCCAAGNAGTTCNCCCGCCAAAGAGGTCATGGNTCGCTTTAAGAGTATCGGCNTACCAACCTACGTNATTCTTCGCCCANCCAACCNCGACGGNATAGGGGCTTCCGCCACACAGTAGNCNCCCGGACATCCGGTGCGCNGTGGATAGACCACACTTGGTAGTACNCCCATCTCAAATACCAAGTTCGTCACNACATCTCCAAATTCCAGATTTCAAATGTAGCNGTNCAGTCCTTNCCGGAAGCCTTCACCAGGNTNGGCTNCCNNATNCTTATTAGTNNAGNATNTGCAANATCTGCANANATTTCGTGNTAANTANNANATTNTCNTGTCATAAANTTACAAANNGTCTCTATTTCCTTGCNNNATNTACAATATTTCGAGTACATTCTGTCCTTTTGGAGTTTCCNCTTAGANCCTCTTGNGCNCGTGGAGAGACTAGNTCCACGCNGGACAANCCAGTGGAAGGAGCGTCCAGTGAGCACCACGGATNCNGCCGGTCACAGCNTCNACAAAGCCAGCATTCAGAAAAANGTCAAACGCGAGAACGTAAAGTTCATGCGTCTACAATTCACCGACATCCTCGGNGCAATTAAGAANGTGGAGGTNCCTGACAGNCAGTTCGACGACGCGCTTGACGGNAAAATCATGTTTGACGGNTCATCGATCGAGGGATTTGTGNGNATTGAAGAGTCCGACATGTACCTGAANCCNGACCTGAANACGTTTCNAGTCATTCCGTGGGAGAGTTCATCCGGCGACAAGGTCGGTCGCCTTATTTGTGACATCTANAAACCTAANAGCANAACAAGAACACCCGAGCCNTTCGACGGCTGTCCGAGAACAGCGTTACGACGCGTTGTGNAAATGGCTGCAAAGCTCGGGTTTGAAATGAAGGCAGGACCCGAGCCAGAGTTTTTTCTGTTNCAAACTCTTAACGGTAATCCAACAACCGAAACCCATGATACAGGCGGGTATTTTGACCTCACGCCTGTCGACTTNGGCGAAGACGTACGCCGGCAGATCGTNCTNNTGCTNGAGAAAATGGGGTTTCACGTGGAAGCGGCGCACCACGANGTNGCAGCCGGNCAGCATGAGGTTGATTTCAGATACGACGATGTCATGGCGACAGCCGATAGCATTAGCACCTTCNGGTTTGTGGTNAAGAACGTAGCGNTGCAAAANGGNCTTCACGCCACGTTTATGCCAAAACCAATNCACGGCATNAATGGTTCAGGAATGCACTGCCACCAATCGATGTTNAAGAATGGTAAGAACGCTTTTTACGACAAGAAAGCGGAGTGGAACNTAAGCAAGACGTGTCTGNATTACATTGGGGGCCTTNTGCAGCATGCCAANGGGTTCTGTNCGATNACNAATCCGCTCGTCAATTCCTACAAGCGGTTGGTGCCNGGCTACGAAGCACCGACGAACCTCGCGTGGTCAGAGAAAAATCGAAGCCCGCTCATCCGCGTGCCAGCTTCGCGTGGAAATGGAACCCGCNTTGAACTCCGCATGCCGGATCCGGCGTGCAATCCGTACCTCGCCCTGGCNGTGATGTTGCGNGCGGGACTTGATGGAATCGAGAATANAATTGANCCACCTGCGCCNGTCGATAAGAACATCTACGAGATGAGCCACCGNGAACGTCGAAANGCAAAGATCGACGAACTGCCAGGTGANTTGAGCCGGGCTCTGGACGCNCTGGAAAANGACTCGTTGATGCAAGATACGCTCGGCGATCACATTTTCAAGAAGTTTATCGAAGCNAAGCGATNNGAATGGCACGATTACACTACGCAGGTCACGCCCTGGGANACACAGCGATATTTGACTTCNTACTGAGCGACCACCNGGTGTCGTTTTTCTAGNGTTTNACNGGNAATCTAAGACGTTGAGTNTCCTCTAGCTGCTGGCTANCGTGGGCCGAGGCCCCGGAGGGGGGCNNGAAGGTCACTCGGCCGTGAATGGTCAATTCNGCTTATACTTAGGTGNTTTTNGAAACTNCGGC
Organism: Acidobacteriota bacterium; assembly: GCA_002720285.1. Lineage (GTDB taxonomy): Bacteria > Acidobacteriota > Vicinamibacteria > Vicinamibacterales > UBA823 > UBA11600. Next base: position 36,496 of record PBHT01000038.1, read on the forward strand.
TGGCGNGTACTTCTNGAATCTTCATCGATATAAGAATTGAATGGAACCTCTANCACTACCACTCNACTACACGNNNATTGAACGAATNCTCCCNCATCGNTATCCCTTNCTGTTGGTCGANCGCATCATCGAATTTGAAGAGGACACNCGCATCGTNGGCATCAAGAACGTNTCNCTCAACGAACGTTANNTNGCNCACNNNCANGGNGAGNAACCNGTGCTCCCACCNNCGATCCTCACCGAGGCAGTGGCCCANGTTGGNGCNATNNTGATNCTNGCNAAGCCTGANAATCGNGAAAAGTTANTCNNTTTNANGGGTATTGAGCNNGTGCGGTATCACAGNCCNGTNNACCCNGGGGATGTCGTGCGGATCGAAGCATCGGTTGTTCGGCTCCGCAGTCGCGTCGGCCAACTGAGCGGCACCGCTAAGGTAAATGATGAGACTGTACTCGAAGGATCGATGACTTTTGCCCTTGGCCCTCTGTCCAATTAGAGTTAGTTTGTTACTCTGATCCACCTCGTGATTCTAGATTTCTGAAGGTAACTTGTAGGAAGGGCACTTGTGCGTATCTGTGAATCGTCGTGAACTAAACTCCTTTGACCCGTGATGCGGAAAAGAATTTGTCGTCAGCGGGTTAACTTAAGACGGTTCGACGCCCGGAGTCTTATTTCAGAAAATCGAACGTGCCTCGGCCCAGCCAGGCGCCTCCATCAACCGTAATCGTTTCACCAACAACATAGCTGGCACGAGACGAACAAAGAAACGCCACAACCTCGGCGATCTCCTGGGGCTGCGCCCATCGTCTGAGTGGAACCATTTGGGTGATCCGGTCGACAGCATCCGGGGTAGACCAGAGTTGCCGCGCTGCCCCAGGCGACTCAACCGGGCCAGGCGCCACAGCATTGACACGAATACCGTGGTGGGCCCACTCCACGCCTAAGGTTTGGGTCATAGACTGGACACCCGCCTTGGCAGCGGCTGAGTGTATCGTCCCAACGCTTCCAGTCCAGATGTAGTTTGCCAGCACTGAGACTATTGCGCCCGCGGAGCCACGCTCGATTAAATGCCGCCCAACGGCGCGGGCACAGTAAAAGCTGCCGTTCAGAACGATTTCAACAACTGCGTTCCAGCCATTGGGGGAGAGTTCTTCAGCCCTGCAAATAAAATTTCCGGCAGCGTTGTTAACAAGAATGTCGACACGACCGAATTCGGCCACCGCACGCTCCACCAAGGCATCGACCTGCTCCGGGTCCCGAACGTCGGTTGTTACTGTCAGGACCGGCACTCCATCATCTTGAAGCGCTCGCGCTCCAGCAGCCAAATGATCCGTGTCTCGGCTAGCTATGACGACCGCGGCGCCGTCCACGCCTAAGCGACGAGCAATTGCCAAGCCAATCCCCGTACCACCACCCGTTACAATAGCGACCTTGTCAGCGAGGATACGGTCCGAGTGCATGCTCGGGGAGTCTAGCACGCTAGTTCTACAAGAAACCCGCCGAGTGGCTTGAATCCGAACGGTGATAGAATGGCTGGCATGTCTTCCAAACGATCGCGCAAAGTGGTGTGGTGGCGACGGACTAAGTTGACGCTCGGCCTGATGGCCGCTGGGGTTGCGATGGTGGCGTGGTGGATTTCACCGTCACCCGGAACGCCAGCCAACTCAGTGGTTTCCCCGACCGACACGCCGGTCACTAGCGCTGGCTTCCCACCAATGCAAACCTCATCCCGAGACCTGACGTCGCAGCGTGGACCAGTAATGAGGCTGCCATCGTCAAATCTTCCGCCTCTCCCAAGGCTTCAGTTCCCACCTCCGAGGCCAATGGAAGTTATTCGAGCCGTTTATACCTTCGCAGCGAACCATCCTGAGGTGCTCTCGTACGTTCCATGCTATTGCGGCTGTGAAAATTTCGGCCACGGCGATAACCACGATTGCTTTGTCGCAGATCGCAATGCTGAAGGGAAAGTGGCATGGGAAGCCCACGGCATGGGTTGAGCCATCTGTATCGATGTCGCGCGTGACGCGATGACCATGCATGAAGCCGGCAGTTCCCTTACGAACATTCGGGAGACCATTGAGCAAAACTACAGTCCGCATTTCATGACCCAGACCCCGACACCGCCCGTCCCCTAGCCCTTACTGGTCGCTGTGGCGCGCCGAGCTTCAACAGCTAAGCGTAGTGTTCGACGCCGCTCGGGTTCCGAGCCGCCCGTGTCACGGACACGCTCCCCCAAGTCTGTTCGGAAATCTGCTCGGAAGAGTGACCATAGCCCATCTGCGCCCGCCTCTTTTAGTCGACTCTTTGAAGTTCTGCCCCAAGGCTTTTATTGCGGCACGATCACCGGAAACACTACGAAAACGCTGGCTACCAATCCGCACCTCAAACTAATGTTCGGCTACCCGACCGAAACGTCCTCCACTAAAGTGAAACCGTTTGATGCCGACCGGGTCGTTGACACCGAAGCGTTCAAGATATTTCTTGAGCGGCTAGAGCGCGATGGCGCTGTCATTAACTATTTGCTGTCACTGCGACGGGTTGACCGAACGCCCATGTGGGTCGAAGTTACGGCTCACGCCGAACCAAAGCAGGGCAAGACACTACTCATGCATGCACATATGCGTGACGTCAGCGACAAGAAGAAGTCGGACGAGCAGGAACGAGAGCGTTCACAGCAGGTGCACAAAGAGGAAATTAAGGCTTACGCTCGGCGAGTAATGTCTGGGGTCGCTCATGAAGTAAATAACCCGCTAGCAACGATCCTGACGTGGTCAGAGCGACTGGCTGAACAGTCGGTTGATGATGTGGTCCAACGCGGCCTGAGCACAATTCATTCGGAATCTCAGCGCGCTGCGGGAATTATTCGAAAACTTTCGAATTTCAGTGACAACCGACAGGCAACACAAGCAATGGTTGATGTCAACCAGGTTATCAGAGAGACAATGTCACTTCGCACCTATCAACAGCGTGTCTCCAACATTGTAGTCATCGATGCACTAGCCTCCGGTCTGCCTCAGGTGTGGTTTGACGCTGGCCAACTCAAGCAGGTGTTGCTCAACCTAGTGATAAATGCCGAGCATGTATTAGAGGAGCGTGGCCGGGGCACGCTCGTGATGCGGACTTGGTACAACGCCGGCGAAGAATGCGTGGTGCTGGAACTGAGCGATGACGGTCCCGGGGTGCCTGACGAGATTCAGGCTAGCATCTTTGATGCGTTCGTCACGACAAAGGATGTAGGTAAAGGCACCGGCCTCGGCCTCACAATGGCTCAAGCGATTATGCAGGATCACGGTGGCCGGATTACGTTGACTTCAGCCCCCAACGAAGGAGCAACATTCCGCTTGGAATTCCCGGAATTCTCTGCCTCAACGGTGAAGGCCCATCAGACTGAAATACCGTCGACCAAAAGAGGGACAAACCTTGGTGGTGGTGCAGCAGTTCTTCTCGTAGAAGACGACCCGGCCCTAGCAACAGTGGTGGCTGAGGCGCTTACCGACAGGGGTTACCGCGTCGACCGCGCGGGAGACGGCAAAGACGCTCTGTCCCGAATAGCCGAACGTACCTATGACCTCGTAATTTGTGACCTGAAAATGCCACGTCTGGACGGCGCAGCATTCTTCAGAGCAGCCGTTACAACCACGCCAAATCTCAAGAACCGTTTGGTTTTTACCACTGGGGACGTGGTCGGAGAAAGCACTGAACAGTTTCTTAATGAGGTCGGCTGCCCCTGTCTTCGCAAGCCATTCCGCCTCACCGAACTGTTCAAGGTCGCCCAAGAAGTACTATCCTGAGTGAAGACCGGCGGTCACCGAGCCACGGCAGTGGGCGGTGAAGTGGCAGCTGCCCGCGGCCGGTGTTCGACCAACTGATTAGCCTTCGGGCTGCGTCGCTTCGGATAGGGCAGCACTACACCCCGTGGGGCACTACGAGAGGCCCGAGTTGCCCGCTTGGGCATATTGTGAACGAGTACAGCGCCAAGCGCGTTGGCAGCTACAGCGTCGGATTCAAATTCTTGAGCAAGGGCCTTACGTAATTTATTAATCGCTCGCGTGTGAAGCTGCGAGACCCGAGATTCGTTCACGCCAATCTCAGTCCCGATCCGTTTCATCGTTACCTCGCCATAGTAATACAGTCCGATTACCTTCCGCTCACGTGGCGGGAGCGATTTAATGGCCGCACGTACCCGACTTTTGACCTCACCCTGTTCCACGGCTTTGTCCGGCGACAGCGGTTTCGAAGGCACCATCACCGGCGGCAAGCTAGCTTGATCGATATCCTCGGATGTCGCTAAGGGTGACGTGGATTCGATGGTGTTGATTCGCACGATTGTCTGCCCAAGGCGGGCTTCGTCAGAACCGACGCGAGCGGCCAAGTCAGCTAAGGAGGGCTCGCCGCCCAGTTCCCGTCGGAGGGCCTCGCGTGCGGCCTCAAGTTCACGTCGCACACGGCGGATCCCGCGAGGCCACGCATCGCGGCGCAGTGCGTCGATCATCGCTCCACGTACTCGGCGTTCAGCGAACGTCTCGAACTTGATGCCTCGGCTCGCATCGAACCGTTGGGCGGCATCAATGAGTCCAATCATTCCGTCCTGCACCAAGTCTCCAACATCAATCGAGTGCGGCATCGACGCTGCAACACGACGGGCCAGTGCCTGGACGAACGGCACGCCATCCTCGACGCGATTCTGCTGCTCCGTAGTAGCAATCTGCTGCGACATCTCAAATCCCCCCTAAGCCACGGCGTCGAGTAGCGGCAGTCGAAAGTGTGCTCCTCATACTTCGGCGTATGCAGTGGCAGTGCTTTATGTCGCAACAGTGGTACCAACCGGAAGAATGTGTAGTGAATATTTAAGATATTTCTGTAAAGTGAACCGAAATAGACCCTTATAGTTTTTTATGACTGTGAAAGACGGAGAAATTATGTAGAGATCCTTCGAATAATCGTCATTAAATTGACATAAAGAAGAACTATGGTCAATTAAATGACAAATATGGAGAAAAAATCTCTTGCGAAAGGAACCCCTAAGAGGCCTGGAACGCGATCTTATTCGGGAGTCTTCAGATTAGAGCGTATCTCGTTTGCCGTAGCTAGAGCCTTAAATACGCCTTCCTCGATCTGCACCGCGCGTGAACGGACCTTCTCATCCCCAGCCTTCTCAGCCCGATCTTTGAGAAGCTCAGCATTGGAGAGAATAACTCCGAGATGATTTCTCAGGTCGTGAAACAGTCGGCGGAAATCGGTCGGCTCGTCCACACTCATCCCTTTCGATGTGGGCTGAAGCATGGCCGCCAGTCACTGAGCGTCTTGCTCAGGCCTCTTTTCGGTCGGCCTGCGCCCAGACTGGGCCCTTCGATGCACCAGCCGGCTCCCGCCAGAGCGTGTCAGTGAAAATACGAATCGAACCGCCAGCCGTTCGGACGTACTCGACCTTGCCACTGGAAATCCAGTTGTAGATCGTCCGGCGGCTAACGCCCACTAGTTCGCACGCCTTCATAATCGAAATGGCTTTTCGGTCAATAATCATGGTCTTACTCGCTGGCGTGCGGAGTAGCCCAACACACTGAGCGGGGACCCCGCCTCGCCTACCAATCCATCTAGCTCACTCCCACTCCTTAGGGTCTATCGGCCTTGCGACCATCGGCCTGTAGGTGAACATTTGGGCTGTCTTGACCCAGGAGTCGCTGAGTGTCAAAATACCGTCACCTCTCTAAATGACTGAAAAAGAAACACATTTACTCATCGTTGAAGATGAAGAGGCGCTCCGTGAAGCATATGCCGAGGGCCTCTCAGACCGTGGCTACACGGTGACGCAGGTCGAAACTGGTGAGCAGGCGCTGGTGAAACTTCGTGAGTTTGCATTCGACGTCGTTGTTACAGACCTGAAGCTGCCAGGCGCGGCGGATGGTACTCAGGTGGTCAAGGCAGCTGTTGAGCGGTATCCCAAGATTCTCGTCATCGTCATGACTGCGCATGAGGCTGCGTTCCCTGAGGTTAAGAAAGCAGTCGAGACAATGCCGAACGGCAAGGGCACCTTCCTCACTAAACCATTTCTATTCGAGCACTTGGTGCATGTTCTCTCAAAGGAACTCGCAACCCAAAACGAGATTGATGACTTGCGTAGACAAGTCAATGAGCGTTACCAATTCGGCAACCTCGTCGGGTGCAGCCGAGTTATGCGTAATCTGGTTGACCTCCTAAGGACCGTCGCACCAACCAACAGCACCGTGTTGATCACCGGTGAGACCGGTACCGGTAAAGAGCTCGCGGCACGCGCCATCCATCAAAACAGCCCGCGCCACGCGCATCGGTTTGTTGCGATCAATTGTGGCGCTATTCCTGAAACCCTTCTTGAGGCAGAACTATTTGGCCACGTGCGGGGTGCGTTCACTGGTGCCATAGAGTCTCGGCCGGGCCGGATTGAGCAAGCACAAAAGGGCACCCTGTTCCTCGATGAGATCAGTACGATGAGTCCCGCGCTTCAGGGTAAACTCCTTCGCGTACTGCAGGAGCGCGAACTGGAACGGATCGGTGACACTCGGCAGATTAAGATCGACGTTCGGGTAGTCGCAGCAACAAATTCCGACCTAACCCAACGTGTGGCTAATGGGGACTTTCGCGAGGACCTGTTCTATCGACTAAATGTCATTCCGGTTACCCTTCCACCACTCCGGGACCGGCGGGAGGATATCCCGTTACTGACAGAGCATTTTCTCCAACGAATCGGGCGTGAACTAGTGCCTCCCCGTCCGCAGGTCAAGCCCACACAGGAGGCAAGACAGCAGCTAAGCGCTTATCACTGGCCGGGAAACGTCAGGCAACTCGAGAACGTCATCGAGCGAGCACTCACCCTAAACCAAGGTCGCTCCCAGATTGAGATCGGCGACCTGCCGCAAGAAATCCAGGCGGCTCCTAATTCGTTGGAAAACTTCCAGGTTACAGTTCCCGACGACGGCCTTGATTTCAGTCTCCGTATCCATGACATCGAGCGGCAGATCATCCGGCAGGCGCTCGAGAAATCTGGCGGCAATAAACGCCGCGCCGCTGACCTACTTAAGCTCAAGCGCACGACCCTTATTGAGAAGATGAAGCGGTTACACGCCTGAGGGAATCTACATGCCGCCGCGGTACGCCTACTGGACGATTGTGCTGGATACCGGCGTTCGAACATCATTTCGATCAGCGACACGAAATGAGCTGGTCACAACCTTGCACCAAATCAGAAGGAAAGACCCGAAAGCCGAACTCAAATGGTTCGCGCAGGGTCGCCTATGGGAATCGCCGACCGAGGCGCAAGCGGCGCGGGTGCGTCGTTCCACGAAGTTCGCAAAGTTGGCCCGCAACCCTAGGGCTACAAGAGAGGTTATGAAGAGAAAAGGCGGACCAAGCCGACCTGGGCGGACCAACGGAAAGCACTCCCGGAATCGGTGAACGACGTAAGCTTAGATTCAATTACTGCCGGAATCAAAACACTGTCAGACGGCTGTGCATCGATCTATCGGCTGAAGAAAGAAAGTGTGAATCGTTCGCCGAAGACCAGCAATCGACTCAACCGCGTTGATTTCCTTCCTGAGATGGGAACCATTCTCGCATCCTTTTGTATACCAAGCGCCGAGCGCCCGAAGTTTGTTAATCACCCACCGGTCACGACCTCGGGCCGTCGCAGTTTCACCAGTTAATGGCAACCTGTGACGGAATCCTTCCGCTTCACCAACACCCTCACCGAGCAGTAGGTCCAAGTAGTCCAGTAGGAAATGACCCTTTTTTTCAAACGTAACCTGACGGGGCGCATTACCGGTGGAGAGGTCTGCTGCTTGCGCAAAAATCCATGGATTCCGGAGAGCGCCGCGTCCAACAAGAACGCCGCTCACAGCGCCCTCATTAAGCCTTTCAAGAAGCTGGGCTGGCTCAACACAATCTCCACTACCAAAAACCGGGATGTCAACTGAACGCGCGACGTCGCTGATGAGGCCCCAGTCCGACCGACCGGAGTAGGACTGCTTCGCTGTTCGCCCGTGAACCGTGATAGCTGACGCACCTACGCCTTCGACCCTCTGGGCCAATTCCTGTGCGTTGAGTTCCTCCTCATTCCAACCACTCCGCATCTTAACCGTCACCGGTATCTTTACAGCTCGCACCATCGTTTCGACAATAGTCGCTGCGTGCTTCGGATCACGCATGAGGCTGCAACCCGCGTTGTGTTTCGCGATTTTTGGGACTGGACAGCCCATATTCACATCTACGATGTCCGCACCTAATGACTCTAGAATCTGCGCTGAAGCCGCCATCTTAGCTGGATCGCCGCCAAACACCTGAATCGATACCGGACGTTCTTCTTCTGTGTACTCAGCGAATTCGAGCGTGCGGTCAATGCCGCGTACGAGTCCCTCGGAACTGACCATCTCCGTCACAACGAGGCCGCATCCACGCTGCCGCTTCACCAAGCGTCGGAACGCAGTGTCAGTCATCCCCGCCATCGGTGCCAATCCAAACGGCAGCGTTAACGTCACTTCGCCGATTCGCAGCTGCGCCATTTGTTCCATCGCGTTAGTATGGCCGAACATCGGCAGCATCTACAACGACACTGACAGCCTGTTTAATCAGTTCCACAGAAAGTATCAATCTAGCCTGAGCACTCTTACGCAGTAGACGTCCAATGACCCCCATAAGCGGGCCATGGACCACTTCGACCATCATTCCTTCGTGAATGAGTGGACAGGGATCGTATTGCATGTCGCTTTCTACGAGCTGCCGGATACTCGCGATTTCCTGGTTCGAGATCGGAGCAGGTACTCCGTCGAACGAAATAATATTCACGACGCCCGAACACTTCAGCACAGTGACTCGTGCAGAAGTGTCGAACTTAGCAAAACAATAGCCGGGAAATAGCGGCCAGGCTAACTTCTTCTTCCGGTCCTTCCAGCGACTCCAGCGTGTGTATGTTGGTAGAAATACATCAATGCTCTTCTGTTGAAGCTGCTCACGTACAGATTGCTCGTGCCGAGACCGTGTCCACACTGCATACCAGGCTGGCTCTAAAGAACGTAAGTCCTCAACGGAACCACGTGCCGAAGGCGAGGTTGGTGAATTACCCATTGATAGCAAGTGGCTAGACACGGCGGGCGGGGACCGCCAACTCAGTAATCTGTGGTCGCGGCCGCCCGGATAGCGGCTATACGCGCTTCGTACACTTCACGGAGGCCATCGCTCTTCCATTCAATAATCGCGTTGGCATAAAGCTCTTCCATAAACCCATTGAACGCAACCTGGCGGCGCTCATTGAAGACCTTGTTGGCGATATCGCTACGTACATCCTCAAACGGTTGAAACGAGACCGGTGTGGCTGATTCGAGTTTAAACATCTGGTAGCCAATCGCCGTCCGTACCGGCTCGGTCACGTCACCGGGCGCAAAATCCTTTAGCAACTCCATTACAGCTGGTGCGAGTTCATCGTCGTTTAGTGGGCCAATCAGACCACCATTCGCCTTTGACGGCGCGTCTGAAACCCTGGCCACTACATCCGAGAATGGCTCACCAGCAACTACACTGGCACGGGCATCGTTAGCCTTCCCTTCAAG
>PBHT01000039.1 GCA_002720285.1 Acidobacteriota bacterium
CTCACGCATACACCGAGCCCGATGGGTTTCTTGAACGAGATCCTTGGCCGTCCGTCGCACGAGCGGCCGTTTCTGTTACTTGTGGTGGGCTATCCGGCCGGTGACGCCAAGGTCCCCGAGATTACGAAAAAACCACTCGAAGAGTTCATCAGCTTTGTATAGAAAACTGGTGCTGACCCTAACGAGCACCAGGCACACTGAGTGACTGTAGGGTGGGCGGGTACGCCTCCTCGCCGGCTGAGTTCAGAAACGGAAGCGAATTACGGTTGGGGGGCCTTGCTCCCGGGGTACTACGATGAATAAATTGTCGTATTCGTCGCTGCCGATCGAAACCGCTTCCGGATGACCAAGTGCAGTGAGTAAGGCCGGCACCGTGTTCGAATGTCCAACCACGAGAACATGGTCTGCGCCATGCTGGACATCCAGTTGCGCAGCAAGACTTTCAACGTATCGGCTCACGGCTGGGTCTGAATTCATCATCGTGCTTATGTCATGGGTCGGCCCGGTCTGTATCTCAAGACCGAGCACCTCAGCCAGCGGGGCAGCGGTGCCAAGGGTGCGCTGGTAGGTCGTCGAGTAGATAGCGTCGATTCCAACATCCCTCAGATGCCGAGCTAATATCTCCGCCCGCGCTTCACCTTCCACCGACAGCGCCGCATCAGGCGATCCATCAACACGCTCGGCATGCCGGACGACAAAAATTGCTTCCTGGGCGCTGGCCGTCGAGGGCATAGCCACCACCACTAAACACACAACGGACACACAGCGTAGTACGAAAATCATCTGGTTACCTCCAACACAACTCTTCTCACTTACGAGATTTCTCCGAGCCACGATTCCACGTTACCGCTGATTCGTGAGATACCGTCTGCTGTGAGCCCGGACCGCCGTTAATACGGTCGTTCCACAAGAACACAATCATCCCTACGGCCAATGCCAAAGCACCACCCATCAACTGTTCGCGCGATGCGCCAAGGAGAATTACGAGCGACACCACAATGGCAAGGACGGGGACAAGTGGGCCTACCGGTGTGCGGAAAGTCGGTGAACGAACACTCCCCTGAAATTCCTGGCGTCGTAGACGCAGGGTGGCAGCCGCTACTCCCGTATAGGTAATGAGCCTAGCTACCGCACTGGCCGTTGCCAGCGCCACGAACGAGCCCGATAGTGCCAGCGTCATAGCAATCCCCGTGGAGACCAGAATCGAGACTGACGGTGTGCGATAGCGAGGGTGTACATACGCAACCTGCGGTGGTAGCTCGCCGTGTTCGGCTAAGGCGAACAACATCCGAGACGAGGTGAGCACCTGGCCGGCGTTATTGCCTGTCATCGATACAACTGACCCAAGTCCGATCATCAATGCACCACCAGCGCCTAAGAAGACAAAAGCCGCGTCAGCTAGAGGGGTGGCGGATGTGCTCAGCCCAGGTAAGGTCCCCATCGCTACTACTTGCGCCAGTAACATGACCAAAGTAACTGCGATGATCGTCGTAACCATGGCAAATGGCACCTGCCCACGTGGATTCGATGCTTCACCCGCCGGGACAGTCACGACGTCAAAACCGCCAAACGCAAAGATCAGTAGTAAGCCGGCAGCTGAAGCCTGAGGCCACGACACTGGGGCGTAAGTCATGAACGGCTCGGCCTTCAAGAAGAACAGGCCAACCAAGATGAACACCCCCAACGGCAGCAGCTTGCTGATGGTAAAAAAATTGATGGCCCACGCGCTCTGTCGCACCCCCATCAAATTGATATACGCGAGCAGACTGAAGAGCCCAACGATAAAGAGCGCGTGCGGTACACCACTGGTCATCGCCGGAATGTAGAATCCCAGCGCCAGTGGAATACCATTGGCAACGCCAGCCCAACTTGTGATCCGTGTCACCCACTGCATCCAACCCACTTCGAACCCCACGAGGCGGCCAAACGCCGCGCGAGTGTAGACGTAGGGTCCGCCCGTGATCTCAAAACGACTACCTACCTCGGCAAAGCAGAGGGCGATGAGCAGTGATGCTATGCCAGCTAAGATAAAGGCCAAGACACTCCAGGCATTGAGCTCTGCGGTGACGCGAGACGGTAGCAGGAAGATACCGCTGCCGATCACCTGGTTGACACCAATCGCCACGAGGTCCCATTTGCCGAGAGTGCGTCGCAGGGTAGTCGGAATCGTCATGTCGTCTTTGCAGCGCTCACCTGCGTCAGTTGGTCACGGGGCTGTATCATCCCCGGGATTCACACCACGAGCAAGTGGCTCGCTAAAAGGATGGTAGGGGTTATCAGCGACACTTAATCGCTAACAATTGAACGGTAGAGCGTGGGGTCGGTGGCCCCCTCGGTATTGACGACAAGGACACTCGATTGAGGACCAAGATTGGCCCTGTCGCGGACGGACTGGAACACATCATGACTCATGATTGCCTGGAGGGCCCCGAGTCCACATGCGCCGGAAGCACCCGCCACAATTTCGGGGTCACCCGCTGAAGGATGTGCCAGGCGCCGCATCGCCCACGCAGCCCTTTCATCGTCAATCGTTACAACAGCATCGACCGCGTCGGCGAGTACCGGCCAGATGATTGGTGAAATCTCGGCACACTTGAGGCAAGCCATCATTGTGTCGTGTTCTGTCACAACTGTCGGACGGCCAATCCGTGCTGACTCAAGTAAACATGGCGCTACCGTTGGCTCGGCAGCAATAAAGAACGGTCGGCTTGTGCCGAGGTGCTGTGCGAACCAGCTTGCCCCAGCACAAACTAGACCGCCAACGCCCCCCTGTACGATCACCACATCAGGCACGGAAGACCATTGTGCCTGGGCCTCCGCCATCATCCATGTGTATCCCGCCATAATCCATCGAGGCACCTCGTCATAACCCGGCCACGAGGTGTCGGAAATAATCAGCCAGCCCTCACGCTCCGCATCACGCACCACACGCCGAATCGAACCTTCGTAGCCGACATCAGTAACCACGACGTCGGCGCCTTCATTTGCGATGGCGTCAACTCGCGCAGGAGCCGTGCCAACCGGTAAATACACCCTTGCCGTGAAGCCGAACTCGCGCGCCGCCCAAGCGACAGCCCTTCCATGGTTTCCAGCTGAGGCGCAGACCACAATCGGAGCCTCGTTAGAGACGCGACTCTCCATGATTCGGTGGAACGCGTACAACACACCAAGAATCTTGAACGCGTTCAGTCCAAAACGACTGGATTCGTCTTTTATGAGAACCTCGCCGAGGCTGAGCTCTTCAGCGATGCCTCTGAGCCGATGCAAGGGTGTCGGTTTGAGTTCGGGACGAGCGCCATAGAAAGCCTCGACCAAACCGAGTTCCTTAGAGGAAATAACGGGGTCGGTCGGAATACATCGCTCGCGTGGGTTAAGCCAGGCAGCTTCCATATTGCACCTGCCCGATTACCATTTCCAGCGGCACGCCTTAACTACCGGATGTGTCACGATTCTACGCAAGTGATCACCCGCGACGCATGTGGCCGAGTCGCCGCCGCTTTGTTTCAAGATAGTTTGCATTCTCCGCTGTTTCGCTCACCACCAGCGGCACCCGCTCAATAACCCGCACACGCGAACGCTCGAAAGCTGCAACCTTATTCGGATTGTTCGTGAGTAGCCGAATAGCCATGACACCGAGGTCCTCGAGTATGTCTACAGCGACTGAATAATCTCGTTCATCAGGTTCGAAGCCAAGATGGATATTAGCTTCGACCGTATCGAGTCCATCATCCTGGAGGTTATAGGCGCGCAGTTTGTTCAGAAGTCCGATTCCACGGCCTTCTTGCCGTAGGTAGATTAGGATGCCCGCAGGAGCCTCTCCGATGGCCGCTAGCGCCTGATCGAGTTGCTCGCCACAATCACACCGTATCGAAGCGAGCAGGTCGCCGGTTAGACATTCCGAGTGTATGCGGAGTAGCGGTTTTGACTCCGAGTCGGTCGGCCCGCGCACCAACGCGAGGTGTACACGTGCTGCCTCGCCCTCACGCTCCTCGAGGTAAGCATGCAGTAAGAACTCTCCATACCGAGTCGGCAACCGCGATGTCACAGTGCGTTTAACCATGCTCTACTCTTCCATGCGCAGACCAACGTTTCATTATACAAAGAACGCCTGAATAGGACCCTGGTGGTCACACCAGCTGAGAATTGACCGGTCTTCTACCGCGTGCTACCCTCGGCGCCCCCGTGCCCTCAGATAAGCAATTTCCGCGCGTTCAACCTGGGAAACTTCCCGCCGACAAGCTCCGAACNCTACTTGCGGGGCTACGCCNGGAGGATCCCCGNGTAATCATCGGACCGNAGGTGGGTGAAGACGCGTCAGTAATTACATTTGCTGACCGNTGTCTCGTCGTCACGACCGACCCGGTCACCTTTGCTACGGATCGTATTGGCTGGTATACCGTCCATGTTAACGCCAACGATATCGCGGTTATGGGTGCCACTCCGCGGTGGCTTTCTGTNGTGCTGCTCTTGCCCGAACACNACACCACCGAGACACTTATCGACGGAATCATGAGGGACGTGCACGACACTGCTCAATCCCTCGGAATAACNGTCTGCGGTGGACANACTGAGATTACCACTGGNCTCGATCGGCCGATCGTAATTGGCCAGATGNTGGGNGAAGTCACGCGTGACCGNCTCGTAGNAAAGACCGGACTAGAAGTCGGCGATCAGATTATTCTCACGCAAGGGGTCGCCATCGAAGGCACTGCCCTCCTGGCACGNGAGAAGCGTGACGNTCTTCGTGGGCAGGTAACCGACGATGTGCTCGCCCGCGCTGAGCAGTTTCTGTTCGATCCCGGCATCAGTGTGGTCGGTGCTGTTCGCACCGCGCTTGAAGTCGGTTCTGTGCATGCCATGCACGACCCCACGGAAGGCGGTTTAATTGGTGGACTCTGCGAGTTGGCNNCGGCCTCGTCGACNGGCCTTCATCTTCGATCTGANCNGGTTCCGATTTTTCCAGAAACCGCTGCTNTTTGCCGNCCGNTCAAAGTGGATCCAATGCGGCTCATTGCGTCAGGTGCATTACTGATCGGTGCNCCTGAGAACGATACGGATCGAATNATCGCAGCACTGGAGTTGCAGAATATTCCAGCAGTNGTAATCGCTGAAGTNCGACCAGCNGCGGCAGGNGTAACGATTGAAGCAAACGGTGTCACCCTTCCCCTCCAAACACCCGACCGTGACGCAATCACGAGTGTGCTCGGACACTGACCATCTNTACTNGAGCGATAAGNTGGCCATTATGCGGCTTTGGCAGAGTGCCACGTTCGTCCTCTGGTGGGTCACAGTCTGTTTATTCACAACACCGGTTAGCGCGCAGACCCTACGGCTTGANGTGAGGGCNCCGGAGGAGTTCAGNGGGATCGCCAGACAGATCAGAAATTANGACCCCAATCCANTACTTGAGACCCCTTGGCTTTCCGATGTGCGTGGCCTAGCAGCNCCTATCTTGGTGGAACTAGTCACCGAATCGNTGGCACNNCGAAACGGCATACCAAATTGGGTCGCTGGTTATGCTGTCACCGAACATAATCTGATNGCCCTCTTTCCTACCAGAACACCTTCTTATCCGAATGACTCGCTGGANTCTGTATTGCGCCATGAGATNGCTCACGTACTGATCGGGCGGGCCGCCCGCGGCCGTCCCTTNCCCCGGTGGTTCGACGAAGGATTAGCGATTACGGTTGAGCGGCCTTGGAGCCTTACCGACCGCACTCGATTTGCCTGGACCCGAGTNGTTGATCANCAGATGTCGTTCGANTCCCTCAATCACCGATTCGGCCAAGGCCGTGTCGCCGCCGAGCGAGCTTATGCTATTTCGGGTGCNCTCGTGCGTCGATTGATTCACGAGTACGGGGTCANGGCNCCGGCTAAGATTCTGTCGACGGTCGCNGCTGGTCACTCGTTCGATGCAGCGACTCAAGTNGCGACAGGACGGTCACTGACATCACTAGAACTGGAATTCATGATGAATCAGTCTGTCGTTGAACGCTGGTTACCATTTCTCACCAGCGGTTACACGCTTTGGTCGGCCGTNACACTACTTGCTTTGCTGGCGATCTGGAGTCACCGTCAGAAGCGNAAAATTCGCCGGCANCGATGGGACGAAGAGGAAGCTGCGTTCTGGGATGAGGACTAGTCTAGTNATCAATCACAACCCCATTATCGAAATATCCGCAAGAGTTTCGAAAGTGGGTCGTAAAGGCGGTCAACCACGCGTTCCTTGAGCGGTATGATTGCATTATCAGTGATCGTAATCTCTTCAGGACAGACCTTGGTGCAGCACTTCGTGATATTGCAGTAGCCGATCCCCTCGGTCTGAGCGAGCTCCTCAACGCGGTCAGCAACATCAAGCGGGTGCATTTCCAAAGCCGCNGCGTGGACAAAGAAGCGCGGCCCGATGAACTCATCATGCTTCCGGTGGTCGCGCAGGACGTGACAGACGTCCTGGCAAAGAAAGCACTCAATGCACTTCCTAAATTCCTGAACCCGATTCACATCGCGCTGCTGCATCCGCCAGGTTCCGTCGTGAGCATCGGCTGGCCGAGGTGTGAACGGCNTGATTCCCTGCTTGACTCNAAAATTCCANGAGACATCAGTCACCANATCCTTGATTANCGGAAANGTCTGCATTGGTTCAACCGCGATCGGTCGATCGGTCGGAATCGTGTCCATGCCGGTCATGCACATGAGCCGAGGATTACCGTTGACCTCGGCTGAGCACGAGCCGCATTTCCCTGCCTTACAGTTCCAGCGTACCCCGAGGTCGTGCGCCTCCTCAGCCTGAATCTTGAGCACAGCGTCGAGTACAACCATCCCTTCGGTAACCTCAACGGAATACTCTTGGAATGCACCACCATCGGCGTTGCCACGCCAGATCTTGAACCTCGCAGTGCTCATATCGTTTCCACCAAGCTACTTGTTGTCGTCAACGATCTTGGCCAACTCAGGCGTCAGTTCAGAAATAGGCTCGCGGACAACCTGCATCGACCCATCGCCTAACTTTCGAACCAGTAAACTCACCTGACCCAACCCTTCGTCCTTGGCAAGATAGTCTTCGCGAAAGTGCGCCCCGCGGCTCTCACGACGCTCCACGGCAGCACGGGTAATAGCCTCCGCAACGGTTAACAGATGCGGTAAATCAAGCGCGGTGTGCCAACCAGCGTTGTACTCTCGATTCCCTATGACGCCAACCGAACCTGCACGCACCCGGAGGTTTGCGAGTTCATCCAGCGCTCTCCGCATCTCCACGTCCTGACGACTGATCCCAACCAAGTCTTGCATCGTTTGCTGGAGGTCCTGCTGAATCTTATAGGGGCTCTCGCCTTCTCTGGAGAACGGCTCCAACGCACGCCGGGCTACCTCCTCCACCTGATCGGCGTTCACGGCGCCCGGCTTATGCTCTTTCGCAAACTTTGCGGCGTACTCGCCCGCACGCTTACCAAACACAAGTAGGTCGGACAGTGAGTTGCCGCCTAGACGATTGGCGCCGTGTAACCCGCCCGCACACTCGCCGGCAGCAAATAAACCAGGTACGTTTGACATCTGTGTGTCGGCATCGACACGCACACCGCCCATAACGTAATGGGTGGTTGGACCAACCTCCATCGGCTGCTGCGTAATATCAATGGACGCCAGCTGTTTGAATTGGTGGTACATACTCGGCAACTTCTTCTTGATATGTTCGGTGCCGTTCGACAACCGCTCTTTAATCCACGCTATGTCGAGATAAACGCCACCGTGCTTACTACCTCGTCCTTCCCGGATCTCGCGAACAATACAACGCGCCACGTGGTCTCGAGTTAGTAGCTCAGGAGGACGCCGCGCATCCTTGTCGCCTTGGGTGTAGCGCCAACCCTCCTCTTCGTTGTCGGCCGTCTGATTCTTGTACAAATCAGGAATTTCATCGAACATGAAACGGTGACCGTCCTTATTTTTCAGAACGCCACCTTCTCCGCGCACACCTTCCGTTACCAGGATGCCGCTTACACTTGGGGGCCACACCATCCCGGTCGGATGGAACTGGACGAATTCCATGTCGATAAGGTCTGCACCTGCATTGTAAGCAAGTGCATGCCCATCCCCGGTGTACTCCCATGAGTTACTCGTAATACGATAGGCCTTGCCGATACCGCCAGTGGCGAGCACCACTGCACGTGCGTGGAAAACGCGGAAACGGCCCCGCTCACGATCGTAGGCTACGGCCCCAACAACACGATCGCCGTCCTTAAGAAGAGCAAGAACCGTGCATTCCATATGTACATCGATCCCTTGATGTATCCCATGGTCCTGGAGCGTGCGGATCATCTCCAAGCCTGTTCGGTCACCAACATGCGCGAGCCGAGGGTATTTATGCCCGCCGAAATTGCGCTGTAAAATACGACCGTCTGCCGTCCGGTCAAACAGGGCGCCCCAAGCTTCTAACTCGCGGACCCGCTCCGGGGCCTCCTTGGCGTGAAGCTCCGCCATCCGCGCATTGTTCATATACTGCCCGCCACGCATCGTGTCTGCGAAGTGCACACCCCACGCGTCACGATTATCAACGTTGCCAAGTGAAGCAGCTACGCCACCCTCAGCCATCACCGTGTGCGCCTTACCTAGCAGTGACTTGCAGACAACCCCAACCGAAACCCCCGACGCCGACAACTCGATCGCGGCCCGGAGCCCAGCACCGCCCGCACCAATCACCACCACGTCATGTTCGTAGGTTTGATAGTCCATCAGCGACCTTGGCCGACGTTAGCGCATCGTAGGTTCATCACAACAGCCGGAAATCGACCCATATACCCATTGCACACATCCGGATATAAAAATCAGTAAAGCCGACCCACGCCAGACTCATCCACGCCCATAGCATGTGTCGTTGATTGAAACAGCTCACACAGTCATACGTTGATTGACGTAATCGATTGATTCCTGACAACTGATCTCTGTGCCCACCGATAAGGTGCCGTAGCGAGTGGCAACCAAACGTGTAGCCGCCAAGCAGGATGACATTGAGAATAAGCACAAGACTGCCCACGCCGACACCTAGGGTAGTGGCGCCCGTTGCTGGATCCACGAACCATAGTCCCTGCCAGGCGTCGTAGGTTAAAACCAAAATGAATGCCAGCGCGAGGTAGAGAAAGTATCGGTGCACGTTTTGGATAATGAGCGGAAACGAGCGCTCGCCCAAGTATGATGCCCGTGGCTCGCCGACAGCACAGTTCGGCGGATCGGCCCAGAATGCTTTGTAGTAAGCACCGCGATAGTAGTAGCAGGTCAAGCGGAACCCCACTGGGATGCCGAGAATGAGAAACGCTGGAGACCACGGTAACCAAGATGGCCAAGCGGCTGGCTTCGGTCCAAACCACGCGTGCGGAGAATCACCAAATAGCTCGGGCGAGTAAAACGGCGATAAGTAAGTTCCCGTGTGATAGTACTCGGCCTGAAAGGCAGCCCAGGTTGAATACGCAACGAACAGGCCCAGCCCGGCCGCAACCGCAAGGGGCTGTAGCCACCACGCGTCCCCCCGTGAGGTCCCCCCAAACCGACGCACCGGTGCCGTGATGGTTACCTGAGTCATTCACACTACTCCTTCGTGCACCTTACCCGTCCTCAGACCCGCTGATGGTCTTCTTGCCAGGCCGTGATTGCCTGCTTGATTGCTTTCTGGTCACTCAAGCTACCCTCGAGCACCTTTCCGACGAGACCCGGCAGCTCGGCGTCACTGGCAAAACGCAGTCCCACAAGTTGCGATGTCGATAGGTCTCCAATCCTCGGCTTAAGTTCGTCCGAAAGAACTTCCGTCAGTTTTAACCGCATCTCGAGACGAATGACGCGGTCCTGCGCCCAGAGAGCGAATAGCCTAGCGCACAACGCGATGATTACAAGCGCGAGTGCGACGCCTACCGCCAGTAAAGTCTCGAATGAAAGACCGGTCGTCACGACTTGACCCACGGACCAAAACAAGTTCATCGCTAAAATCGGGAGTGCGACAAAGTGAAAGGCCGGAATCATCCGAGCGTGATTGGCGTAGTTTTGTGGTTGTGCTTGAGACATGAGTTCCTCCTTACAGGCGTGGAGTGCAACGCCGCAACTCTACATTATATCGTGACGTCTTGGCGGGCCCGACAGGCTAACTTCTAGCTCGATCNGGCGGTGGCCGGTGGGGTTGCAGTTTTTCGCGAAGGACTGAAGAACGGCGTCGGCACCACCACTGCCTCCACCTTGTGTCGAACCGCCTGAACGGTGAATTCGATCAGCATTTTGGTGCCGGAAGCCGAATAGTTACAGTGGACTGTCGCCAAGGCAATCAGTTTTTTTAGTACAGGCGACCAGACCATCGAGGTTAACTTACCAATCTGTTCTCTGCCGCTGTAGACCGGGACGGCCTCCCGAGATGCCACTATTGGCGGCTCTGGTGGAAGTCCAACTGCCTCAAAGAGCACCTCAATCGCTGGCCAGTCAATTTCGAGACCCACAATCCTTCGTGGTGGTCCAGCAAGCCGCTCATTTCGAAGTGCAGGCTGACCAACAAATTCAGACTTGTCTAAACTTACCAACCTATCAAGTCCCATCTCGAATGGTGAATATCGCTGTGACGGAATGAGAGCCTTCCGGCTGCCAAAGAAATCGACTTCGGTCAGCAATAGACCAGCCTCGATTCGAGCCACGTCCAAGGCTAGCATGCCGGCCGGCCGCACGAGGTAATCCTGCGAGTGATCGACCANNGCATCCCANACCCTGCCTGCGTCTTCCCAAGGCATCCAGATCTCGTAGCCCAAGTCGCCAGTGTATCCAGTGCGGGAAACATCGACCGACACATTCCGAATAGCACCACTAGTGACGCGGAAGTATTTCAGCGCGTCGATGTCCACATCAGCAACCTGCCTCAACACNTCGGCTGATGTCGGNCCCTGTAACGCGAGGGCACCNACCTCCTCCGACACGTCGCGAATAGTCACGTCGAACCCGCCAGCGTTCCCTTGAAACCATCGGAGGTTGGGATCGGCGGCAGTCCAGCGGTACCGGTCATCACCGAGACGCGAAACCGTCCCATCNTCAATGACCTTACCGTCCTCGTCGCACCAAGTGGTATACGCAACCTGGCCTACGGCAAGCTTTGTTGCATCTCGGGTGATTAAGCGATTGACGAACCCTGTCGCCTCTTTGCCTGTAATTAAGTACTTGTAGAGGGGTGAAATGTCGATTAACGCTGCAGACGTGCGGATGGCCGCATACTCATGTTCATGATGGGCTTCGTAGGCGCTAACGGAGAAAAAACCAGACCATTCGCGATAATTTAAGCTCTTGCAGAGCGCTAAAGTGCGGTCATGAACCGCGGATCCGATAGGCACAACGACTCCTACTCTGCGACAGGCGCAGCAGTTAACCTTGGATTATAGAAACCATCGAACGANTCCGACAAGTTTTGTNATCGCTTACAATGCGAACCTCCGGTGGCTCCCCACGAGCCGNCGACTCGAGCAATGGCAAGCACATACGACGCAATCATNATCGGTGGTGGGCACAATGGCTTAGTCACTGCAGCCTACCTCGCGCGCAGTGGAAAGAAAACGCTAGTTCTCGAGCGCCGTCGATTAGTGGGTGGCGCGGCCGTCACTGAAGAAATCTTTCCAGGCTTTAGGTTCTCAGTGTGCTCCTACGTCGTTTCACTTCTTCGGCCCGAAATCATCCGCGAACTTGAACTNGCGCGGCACGGCCTCGAGATTCTGCCNCTCGATGGCACNTTCACNCCAATGCCGAACGGNGATTACCTCTGGCGNGTCAATGACCATGCCCAAACCTACAGNGAGATCGCTCGTCATTCTCCACGNGATGCCGAAGCTTACGANGACTACAGCAAGACGATGGTCGACATGGGTCGGTTCGTCAAGCCAATGCTTGAAATGGCGCCNCGCGATCCAACGTCACGCGACCCGNGAGCGCTTCTGCAACTGCTGGCAATCGGTAACCGTTTCCGAAAGCTTCCACGTTCNTTCCAGCAGATGCAGGTGNAATTAGGGACGATGAGCGCTGTCGACTTCCTAGACCAATGGTTCGAGACCGACGTCCTAAAGGCCACAATGGCGGCCTCGGGAATAACCGGGACNTTNCTCGGTGTGCGCTCACCCGGTACGGCCTATGTCCTCCTCCATCATTACATGGGAGAGATCGACGGNGCCTTTCGNTCGTGGGGCCTTCCTCGAGGTGGCACTGGTGCAATCTCGAATGCGATCGCTGCCGCGGCTCGNGAAGCTGGNGCCGAGATCCGTACAGGAACACCAGTCGCACAGATACTTGTCAAGCGCGGAAANGCCTCTGGGGTNGTGTTAGAGAACGGAGATGAANTACGCGCTGACATCGTTGCATCGAGCGTTGACCCACGCCTAACATTCTTNAAGATGGTCGGGAAANANCTGCTACCNGACGACTTCGTTGAAGACGTTAGTCGTTACAAGCTGCGCGGTTCGTCCGGCAANGTCAATTTGGCACTCGACGCATTACCCAATTTTACGAGCCTNCCTGGCGCAGGTCCGCACTTGCGAGGAGGACTTACGATTTCNCCAGATGTCGACTACATGGAACGTGCTTATGACGACGCCAAATACGGGCAATATTCTCGGCATCCCTATATTGACATGGTCATTCCCACTCTGACTGATCCGTCAATGGCACCTCCAGGCAAACACATCCTGTCCTGCTTCGTCCAGTACGCGCCATACCACTTAAGTTCTGGCACTTGGGATGACCAAAGNGAGCAATTTGGTGACTGTGTGGTTAANACGCTCGCNAACTACGCGCCGAACCTCAAAGACATCATTCTGCATCGNCAGGTCATCACCCCACTTGATCTCGAGCGTGAGTTTGGCCTGACTGAGGGCAATATTTTCCAAGGCGAGCTGACCCTAGAACAGTTATTTTTCCTNCGACCGGTTCCGGGTTGGGCTCGTTATGGCACACCGGTTCGANGCCTGTATCTCTGCGGCTCATCCACGCATCCCGGCGGCGGCATCATGGGTGCCTCAGGGCGCAACGCGGCGCAGCGGATTCTCAAGGAATGGAGATTTCCAGGTAGGTGAATTCCACTGTGAAGTCGTACGACGCAATTATTGTAGGAGGTGGTCATAACGCGCTCGTTACGGCGTTTTANCTGGCTAGGGCGGGAGTACGAACGCTCGTGCTGGAGCGCCGAAACGGAGTCGGNGGTGCCGCGGTAACAGAAGACCTCTACCCAGGTTTTAAATGTCCTGCTTTGGCGCACGCCGTGGGCCCACTGCATCCTAAAGTGGTCGACGACCTTGCCCTNCATCATCATGGCGTTCGNTTCACGGAACCCGAGGTGAGACTTTTCGCNCCACTACCGGANCACCNCACCCTTCTACTCCNTNCTGACCCGGTTCGCGCCGCAGACTCAATCAGTGCATTTTCACAACGCGACAGCAAACAGTACCTTGCCTTCAGTGAATGCCTCGATGAAATCGGTAGCGTGCTACGTGATTTCCTGTGGCGCACACCTCCATCAACCGAGCATCCTAAGGTTAGCGACNTCTGGCAGCTACTTAGANCNGGCCGACGGTTTCGCGGTCTCGGCAAACAAAACATGTTCCGACTACTCAGGTGGTCAGCAATGCCAGTGGCCGACATAGTCGCCGACTGGTTTGAAACCGAAGCACTGCAAGCCATCGTGGCCGCCCGCGGCATTTACGGCATGAACCTNGGTCCAAAATCGGCGGGTTCGGGNATGGCTTTCCTCCTGCAGCAGGCACTTGGGGGTCACGTNCTTCCTACAGCGACCACNACGAGAGGTGGNCTCGGCTCACTGAGCGAGGGCTTAGCGAAGGCTGCTCAGACCGTCGGCGTCGAGATCAGGACCGGCACTGAGGTAACTCACATCGATGTCCAGCAGGGTGTAGTTGCCGGCGTGGTCCTCAGTGATGGGACGGTGATTACTGCTCGCACTGTTGTGTCGGGCGCCGATCCCAAGCNNACCTTTCTTAAACTGATTTCAGCAGCCGCNCTTGAACCTGCGTTCGTGGCCACCATCAAGGGATATCGAGCGGCCGGCACCATGGCTAAGATTAACCTNGCACTCGACNCTCTTCCGGAATTCACGGCCTTGGCTTCGGCAACTTCTACGGAGCGAACAAACGCGCTCGGTGGNCGGATTCACATNGGGCCTAGCGTGGAGTACCTCGAGAGGGCATTCGATGCTTCCAAGTACGGAGNCTATTCTGAGNCTCCATATCTCGACGTGACGATCCCAACGGTTAATGACTCGACCTTGGCACCTGACGGTCAACACGTTATGTCGATCTGCGCGCAATTCGCCCCGTACCATTTGCGNNACGAGAACTGGCACATAGCACGCGATGGTCTCGGCGACAGGGTTATTCGCGTACTCACNGCTTACGCGCCTGGACTTGAAGACCGGATTTTGCATCGGCAGATNTTGACGCCTGTCGATCTGGAAACGNTCTANGGTCTAACCGGCGGCCACATTTTTCATGGAGAGCATANCTTGGACCAACTCTTCANAATGCGGCCGGCACTNGGTTGGGCCCAATANCGGACTCCGGTTGCTGGCCTGTACCTTTGCGGTGCGGGTACCCACCCTGGCGGCGGGGTAACCGGCGCTTGCGGATTGAATGCGAGNCGNGANATTCTAAAGGACCTGCGGAAGAACTAANGGGACGAGGAGAAACTGAAGATGAGCGGNAGTAAACCCGAGATGAAAATCACCTACGCNACGATGAGCGCCGACCAGATGGAAGCACTTCACCTTGGAATTGACGAGGCGATCGAACAGGTCAAAGCGCAGCTAGGCAANACNTATCCAATGNACATTGACGGTGAGGCCATCGAATCAGCCGAACAGTTTGANGACTTAAGCCCGAACGATACGCGGATNGTTTTGGCGCGGTTNCAAAAGGGTACCGCTGACCATGTGCGCGATGCGGTTCGTGCTGCTCGCGTAGCCNCGGCTGATTGGGGTGGGCGATCATGGANGGAGCGGGTGGCTATAGTCCGNAAGATTGGGGACGGCATTCGAGCCCAGCGTTGGGAACTAGCNGCCTGGATGGGTTTTGANACTGGCAAGAATCGCCTTGAATGCGTAGGCGATATAGAAGAAGCCGCCGATTTCATGACCTACTANTGCGATCAGATNGAGGCACACGACGGCTTTTGCCAGACGATGGACAAACTAGAGCCGAATGAAGAGAACACNAGTGTCATGCGTCCTCATGGGGTCTGGGCAGTCATCTCCCCGTTTAANTTTCCCATGGCGCTGGCCGCNGGTCCGGCGGGNGGCGCACTTGTCGCGGGGAACACTGTCGTGCTGAAACCAGCTAGCGATACGCCAANGCTCGGTTTGAGGCTTTACGATATCGCCNCCGAGGCNGGCGTACCTCCAGGNGTATTCAACGTTGTAACCGGGCCTGGAAACTCAGTCGGCCAGGAAATTGCGGAAAATGCACACATCGACGGCATCGTTTTNACCGGATCAAAAGAAGTTGGAATGATGCTGTCCCGTGAGAACGGCGGACGTCCAGCTCCGCGCCCGGTCATCACCGAGATGGGAGGCAAGAATCCCACTCTAGTCATGTCATCAGCTGACCTGGATAAAGCTACCGAAGGTGTGTGGCGCTCGGCGTTCGGTGCCCAAGGCCAGAAATGTTCCGCATGCTCTCGTGTGTACGTCGCGACCGATGTCTGCGATAGGTTCGTCGAGGAACTTGTGGAGAAAACCAGAAAGATCAAGATTGGTAACCCGCTTGAGCGCGATGTCTGGATGGGNCCTGTCATCAACGAAGCNGCGGTTAAGACTTATGAACGGGCAATTGAAGANGCTAAGCGCGACGGCGGGCGGGTCCTCACCGGGGGNCGTCGAATTACCGAAGAGCCCTTTCGACATGGCTANTTTCTCGAACCGACCGTCATTGATGGCTTACCNANCGNNCACCGATTATTCACCGATGAGCTGTTCGTNCCGATCACNGTCGTNGGNAAAGTAACGTCGTTTGACGAAGCAATACNGCTCGCCAACAAGACCGAATACGGNTTAACGGCTGGTATTTTTAGNAGCGATGAGGATGAAATAGCCAATTTCTTCGACGAAATCCAAGCNGGNGTNGTTTACGCCAACCGGCAGGCTGGNGCGACAACTGGCGCNTGGCCAGGTATCAATCCGTTNGGTGGTTGGAAAGCAAGTGGCTCGTCTGGTCGCGGTGCTGGTGGGCCCTACTACGTCCAGCAGTTTCTGAAAGAGCAGAGCCGGGTAAGGATCTACTAANACTGACTCGCTGAAATGGATAATTGCCATCATGCAANTGACNGAACTCCCCACACCGCAAGTCCTCATCGATCGGGNCCGGCTNATGGCCAACATCAAGCGAATGCAAACCGTCGCAACNTCAGGGGGGCTGACGCTTAGACCGCACACNAAGACCCACAAGAGCCCTCGGATTGCAAAGTGGCAACTCGAACAAGGTGCGGNAGGNATCTGCTGCGCGAAAGTCAGCGAGGCNGAAGTTTTTGCCGACGCGGGTATCTCCGACATCCGNTTGCCCTATCCAATNAATCCGTTCAGTGCCACACGTGTNATGGCACTGATGGACCGTGTAAAACTTTCACTNGCNNTCGATCATCCAANAGTGGCTGAACAGTGGTCCGAGGCGATGTGTGCATNCNACCGGCAACTCGACGTCCTCGTCAAGGTNGACGTCGGGTATCAGCGGTGTGGCATTGCTCCCGAGATGACTCAGGCCGTCGCGTTTCTTTCACACGTAACCACCCTGCCAGGACTACGACTCCGGGGACTCCTCAGTCACGCCGGCCAGAGTTACGACGTAGGTTCCGCGGAGGAACTGGCCGCCGTAGCGAAGGACGAAGCCGAGACGCTACGAACGCTGGCTGACGGGGCACGACAGGCTGGAGTCAAGATCGACGAAATTAGCGTCGGCTCTACCGCCACAGCAATGCTAAGCGCTTCAGAGCCTGACCTTACGGAGCTTCGGCCAGGCAACTACGTCTATTACGATCGTAGTCAGGTTGCCATTGGCTCTGCCTCACTCGACGATTGCGCACTCTCCGTGATGGCGACCGTGGTCAGTAAGCCGGCAAGCAACCGCATCGTTCTCGACTGCGGTAGCAAGACTCTTACGTCAGACACCGGTCGTGGAATGGTCCGCCCGGTGGGCTACGGCGCCGTTTTTGCCACTCTCGACGAGGCAACACCAGACGACTCACTGCAGATCACACGGCTTTCGGAAGAACACGGGGTCGTAGAAGTGCAGAATGGCGCTACAGCACTAGAACCTGGTGACCGCGTACGCGTTCTGCCGAATCATTCGTGCGTTGTATCGAACCTAGTGGATGCTGTCCAACTCGTCGATGGATGGACAGTCATCGAGACACTCCCAATCGAGGCGCGTGGGAAGATTGTGTAGACGTTAGTGCGTGATCATCGCATCAGGAACGCTGACGCTTCGTTTTATTGGTCGGCTTTGTCGCATTTCGCCTGGCAGCGAGGCGCTTCTTGGACCGTCGTGGGCGAGCTCGCGTACTGAACTCCTTCAGATCTTCTCTTTCACCAAGCACCAGCAAAGGCTGACTCGGCGCGCGCAGCAGATTGTAGAACTCCCCCTTCAAAGTACGTGCGTACACCTCGCGTCCATCGGTCAGTAACGTAATGTCCCCACCACCGCGGATGGCGTCGTAGAGCCGTATGTCGAATTGCTGTTTCAGTGTTTTGAGCAGCGCACGAATTTTTTGAACGGAAAAGCCGTGGCGGCGCAAGTCAGCGAGCACAAGGAGCTCATACAACTCGACGGGAGAGTACCTCCGCTCAGTGAAGCCCCCAGCAGCAGTCCGCTGCGGTGCCACTGTTGATGTCAGCAGTTTCCGTGCGTCCCACCACTGCAGTTGGCGGGCAGAAAGCCCCGTCAGCGCGGCGACTTCTCGGGAACTGTAGGTCTTCTTTAGCCGCACAGTCAGTCAGCCTCTCATTGAGCTTCGGCTACCCGGTCGGCCACCCGCGCTCCATCGAAGTCCTTCTGGGTGAGTCCAGACTCGCTATGTGTCACGTAGACCAGCATGACACGTCGAAAGCGAATCATAATGTCAGGGTGATGATCGGCACGTTCGGCCTCTATCGCCACACGATTCGCAAACGCTACAGCCTCCAAAAACGATGGGAACGTAAACTCCCTCTGGATGGCCTGGCCGTCACGAATCCAAGCGGAGAGCGACGCAAGTTGTTCGGTGATCGCTGCGGCCGATAGTCGAGCCATAAATCAGTGCCGTAGGTCCCCGTAATGAGAACAACGAGTTCCGCTCGCATCCAGGACCCACATGTTAGGCAATCCTATAGCAGTCCTCTGCCACTATTAAATCGGGTGCCTCTCTATTCTTCTGTCACATCGGCTGTGATCACAATCTTAATACAGCTACGGACGCTCACGGCGGCCGGGCATTTACTCTCGTGAGTTGTCAGCGCACGATCAGCCGCTGCGCGGGTGCCTGCGGGAATCTTGAGTGTGTAACGAACTCGGATCTCGGTGATACGCAGAATCTTGTCGACCGCTTCAATGTCGCCTTCCACGGCGGCCGTGAGACAGCCGTCACCAGACGGGATCTGGCGCACTTCCAGTGCGCCGGCCAGGGTGCCAAGCAGTCAACCACCAACCGCCGCAATTAAATGATCAAGCGTGGCTGGCAACTCCTCGTCAGGTTCGATACCGTAGAACTTCTTGATGCCGCCATGAATGCCGAAGCGGATTGGGGCCTTAAAGTTTTCGACGTACGCGTGCCGAAGTGAACCCTTAATCTTCTCTAAGCGTATTCGGCTGGTGTGAATGAGCTCCGCCACATCACCCTCCTTATGATCGAGTTATAATTCTAAGCTATGCGATTTCAAAACGTTACACATTCCATGTTTCTGATGCTCGTTCTAATAACCCCGATCTCCCTTAGCGCACAAGAGCTGACAAAGGAAGAGATTCCGGGGATTCGAAACTACACCCAAGTGAATGCGACAGTCGCATGCGCTGGAGCCACTACACTGGAAGCACTCGAGGAAGTGCGGCGGCGGGGGTTTGTATCCGTTGTCAACTTCCGCACCGAAGGTGAAAACGGCGCCACCAACCCGGGTGAAGCATCCGAAAAAGCCTCAGAACTCGGATTGAAGTATTTTCATATTCCATTTCGGTCTCCCGAGGCCTGGGCTGGGGCTGCCGAACAGTTCCTTGAGGTCATTGCCAACCCGGATAATCAACCGACATTCATTCACTGCGGGTCGGCCAATCGCGTTGGGGGAATGTGGTTGATCAAACGGGTCAAACTTGACGATTGGGATATTGAAAGCGCCACGGCTGAAGCTGAGGTGATTGGTCTCCGGTCCCCTGCGCTAAGAGAATTCGCCATTGAATATGTCCGCCAGTGACCGTGACCTAACGGGCGGAAGTGTTTCGAACGATCCCGAAACAAAAAGTCCGCCTGAAGTCAGCCCGCCCACCCTCGGAGATATGGATGCCGACGCCTTCCGGCGCCACGGACAGCGCACCCTAGACTGGATCGCTGAGTATCTTCGCGACTCTGAGCGCTATCCGGTGATGGCACGTGTTGGCCCTGGCGACGTTCGTGCCGCGCTACCCTCCACGCCACCACAGCGGGGCGAAACATTTGAGGCGATTTTCGACGACTTCGAAAAAATCATCACGCCCGGCCTCACGCACTGGAATCACCCAGGGTTCTTCGCCTACTTCGCTACTAGCAGCAGTGCACCGGGCATTATCGGAGAATTACTTGCCGCGGCCCTCAACCAGAATGCCATGCTGTGGCGGACATCACCTGCCGCGACTGAGTTAGAAGCACTTACCCTCGACTGGCTCCGGCAACTTGTAGGCCTGCCTGACGGCTTCGAGGGTGTCATATACGATACGGCGTCGGTGAGCACGCTGCACGCGCTGGCAGCTGCGCGTGAGGCCGTAATACCCAATGTCCGGGACCAGGGCCTCGTCGGCAGGAGCGACCTAACTGGCATTCGGGTGTATTGCTCCGAACAAGCACATTCCTCGCTCGACAAGGCCATGATCCTGCTCGGCCTCGGTCAATCTGCGCTTCGAAAGATTCCAGTCGATACAGACCTTCGAATGCGACCGGAAGTTTTGGCCGAGGCTATAGCTGAAGATCGTGCTTCTGGATGCGTCCCAATGGCCGTGGTCGCAACCGTCGGCACCACGATCTCCACGAGTGTTGACCCTGTACCTGCCATCGCACGAATATGCACAGCGGAACAAATCTGGCTACATGTCGACGCTGCCTACGCCGGCGTCGCGGCCATGGTGCCAAGTTGTGCACACATTCTCGACGGATGCGACGAGGCCGATTCGGTTGTTATGAATCCACACAAGTGGCTATTCACCCCCGTCGACCTGAGTGCTCTGTTCTCGCGTCGGATGGACATGGTGAAGGCGGCGTTCTCGTTAACTCCGGAATATCTTCGCACTGCCGAGGGCGACCGAGTGCGCAACCTTATGGACATGGGCATTCAGCTCGGACGCCGTTTCCGTGCGCTCAAGCTCTGGATGGTGTTGCGCCACTTCGGGGCTGAGGGTATCCGCCAACGACTAGCTGAGCATATGCGTCTCGCACGCCTCTTTGCGGAATGGGTTGACGCGCACAACGATTTTGAGCGTTTGGCACCGGTACCATTTAGTGTCGTCTGCTTCCGGGCCAAGCCCGCCGGTATGGGCACGGATGAAGCTGAACTTGAACGGTTTAATATCAAACTCCTTGACGCACTGAATGCGTCTGGTGAGATTTTTCTTTCGCAGGGTAAACTGGAGGGCCGCTACGTGATCCGCCTCGCAATCGGCCACATTCGGACAGCTGAACAGCACGTCGCCCGCGCCTGGGAACTCATCCAACAGCATACTCAAGTACTTACCGGCCACTAATTTCAACACCCGATGTGCAGTTACTAGTCGGCCCGCGAAATGCTACACGCGCGGTAAGATGTCCTTTGAAGGACCGCTCGCCATAACGCAACCGTTGTCGAGTTGAACTACCCAGTCAGTGAGCATCAACACTTCGTCGGCACGGTGGGACACGTAAAGCATTGGAATGTTAAATTCGTCATGCACGCGAACGAGATACTGCATTACGCGTCGTTGCAGTGCCACATCAAGCGCGCTAAGAGGTTCGTCTAGCAACAACATTCGGGATCCCGCCATGAGGGCACGAGCGATCGCTGTGCGCTTTTGTTCACCACCTGACAGTTGCTCCACTCGCCGCTCCACAAGAGGTTCAAGATCAAGCACGGCAAGAACTCGGGCGAGGTCTTCCATCGGCGCACCGTGAGCACCATAAGTCACATTCTGCCGAACATTCATATGCGGAAACAGTGCGACCTCCTGCGGTACGTAGCCGATACAACGGTGCCGTGCTGGCACGTCGACACCGTTGTCTGAACCGAAGAGCGTCCTATCGCCCACCGCAATACGCCCTCTCTCTGGCTGCCGTAAACCCGCAACGGCTTCGAGCACCGTCGTCTTGCCTGCACCGGACGGGCCGTAGAGCGCGATCGCGTCGGCTTCAATCCTTTCATCTATTTCGACTGAGAATTCACCCTGCTGAAGCGTGAACTCGAGGGTTAACGAAAATGACATTTCAGAGTTAGGGTCGCGCAAGACGATTCGAGAACCATAGGGAACCGAACGCAATCACGATGGACGCCAGCATTAAGCTAGTCGCGGCAGCATCATTCCCCACCTCGGTATAGAAATAGATTCCCGACGCGATCGTACGGGTCGACCCTGGCATGTTCCCAGCCAACATCATCGTTGCCCCAAACTCACCGACCGCGCGGGAGAACGCCAGTAGAACGCCGGCCAGCACACCACGGCCGGCCATGGGTAAGCTCACGGTGAAAAAGATTCTGAGCGGTCCAGCACCCAATGACGCAGCTATTTGCTCGTAACGTCGGTCGACCTGTTCAAACGCGCCGCGTGCCGCACGCACGAGGAGTGGCAATCCCATCACTGCCATCGCTAGGATGACCGCCTTCCAAGTGAATATGACCTCGAGACCCACCGATTCTGCAACCCGGCCGAAGAGCCCACGTCGGCCGAAGAGCCGGAGAAGGATGAGCCCAGTCGCAACCGGTGGAATCACTAGCGGTAACATCACCAGCGTCTCAAGGGCAGTAAAACCACGGAACCGATGTCGTGCGAACAACCAGGCAAGCACGATCCCAGGCGGCAACATGACCAAGGTTGCAACCACCGCCATAGTGAGCGTAAACACAGCAACTTGCCAAACGTCGTCCGCCATTAGTCGTTCTCATCCACGCAGCCCAGCACAATGAACCCGGCGGTTGGGAAAACCAGCCCTAGCATGAAGGTTCCTAAGAAAAGTGGCCGCCGCAACAGTGTTTGTTGCATGCTTGCCCCGCGGGAAGACAGGTGTTCACAAAAGAAAATCTGGCTCTTTTCATCCACTAGGAGTCAAATCGACTTGCCTTAATTTTGTAATCATTTTAATATTATTTAGATTGATTTAACAATCGATTTAGATTGATTTATATGTTCTTGACTGTCCGACAAGCAGCTGGACGGCTTGGGGTGAGCTACTCCACGCTCAAACAGTGGATCTTCAAGGGAAGTGTCCGAACAACACGCACTGAAGGTGGTCACCATCGGATTGCTGAGATGGAGGTTGAACGCCTACTGGCCAAGCAGGGCCATCTGCCAACTTCAAAAAAAGTTTCAACGATCGGAAATGGAACACTCGTTGCGGTCAGTGGGCGCAACCAGCTACGCGGGATCGTCGACGAAATCCGCCTGGAAGGGTTATTGGCACAGGTACAGCTGCGGGTTGGCGATCAGGTATTGACAGCTATCATCACGCGTGACGCGGTTTCGGCCCTCAAACTCCGTCGAGGGAGCGCAGCCACAGCATTGATTAAATCCACGGAGGTAATGATCGCACGGGAAGCCGAACCCCCACCGCTACGCCAACAAAGGGCGAAGAAGGCGTAGATCAAGAAACCTAAGGTATCTATATCTTAGTAACGCCACCACGGGGTGGTGGCACCGTCGGGTTTTTTTCGCATGATGAACTGCGCCATTTCACGCAACCTTGCGGCCTGCGTCACTGGCCCGCTAAAGCAGTGCCCTTTGCCGTCGCCATACATAAAAAACCCCTCGTAATGGGGATTCTCAGTTGTCTTCATCCACAACTCAAGATCTCGCGTGGAATTGTTCAAGTAGAAATTGTCCATAGTGCCAGTATAGATGTGAAGTTTATCCACAAGTTTTTGACCTATCTCAGCCCAGTTTTGACGAAGGTAATGTAGGAGATCATAATTGTCCCGCCAGTACTCGGCCACTGCAGAATTGATCTCACCGGTACGTTTGTCGAACAGGGGCTCGAAATACCCATCATCACCAATCGGGCCAAACACAGCCGACCAGATGTCGAGCTGTTCTCCAGAGCGTCCCTTGGTACCGTTAACCAATTCGAAGTGATTTCGCTGGCGCGAGGTGAGACGGATCTCGCCGTTAATTTCTCTCGTATTTGCGGTCGGCACACGACGCCACTCGTGCTGTTTGTAGAACGCGTTAACGTCTTCGTAAATATTGATTCCCTCTACATCAGTAAACGTCACTGGGTCCGGACAATAGGACCACGTCCCACCAAAAAAATCTGGATGGAAGATCTGTAGTGCTAATGACTCCCATCCGCCCGTTGAACCACCCGAAAGCACGCGCGCGTATGGTTCCGCGAGGATTCGGAACCGCTTTTCGATCTCAGGTATTAACTCTTGGAGGATCGCGTCACCGTATGGGCCTACGTTCACCGAGTTCACCGCATAGGAGTCGTCAAAGTACGGATTCGGATGCTGAAACGTCACCAAGATCATCCGAGGGAAGTCATCGCGAATCCACTCGCGATACAGATCGCCACCAATTTGAAACCGATTCGGCGCGTTCAGCGAAAAATGTCCTTGAATATAATTTACCGGATAGTTAATCGTCGACCTGTTGTAGTCGCGCGGTAGCAGCACGGTCGCACCCAAGTGGACTGGACGTCCCCAAAATTCCGTAAGCATCGAACTCTGAAACTTGAAGCGTCTAACCCATTCAGTATCTGGCGGGACAACAACAGGCGGGATAACGTTCTCGGCGCTGAGTGCGATAGCCGCGTCAGCTTCAGGGTCGAGTCGCACACGCTCAACGACACTGTAAAGATTACCCGGCGAGCGATTCCAATGCTGTCCTTCCCACTGATCGTCGTGCATCCAGACAACATGGCCGTCAGCACGACGAAACTCGGAATAGATGTTGACGAAAGCCTGTACGTAATAGTCGCCCGCTGGGATGTCGCGTAGGCTGGCCACCGGTGTACCGAGGTCGGTCGCATCGATAATGCCAGGCTCCCCAGGCAGTAAATTCACCACATCACGACCGAAAAATGGAACGCCACTGCGGCCGATCTGAAATCTGGGTTCTCGTTCAGCGGTCCGAGAAATCATCACATAGATCCGCCCGGTCAGTGCCTCCTCGTGTACTGCTGACGGAAATGACACCTCAAAGCGTTGCTCGCCCGAAGCGAGCAACGGGACCAACGCCGTGATGGCGGCGACAAAGATAGCGGTTACAACACCCGCCACCCTGAAGGATCGACTATCCAGCGCTGGACTGTTGGGATGTTTCGCTCGCATTTTCTCTAACCCTTTCGTTGACACTGCCAACACCCAACGGATAGCCTACCTCACAACCGTGCGACCTCACCAACATGGTCAAGTGAAGCATGGTTAGTGAAGTAGACCGTTCGAGTTTCTGGTGCAAGTCCGGTTCCTGCGGTCTCGGGCCGGTGCAATACCACGTAATTTTCTACTTATGACCTTGAGGGGAATCAAAAGTCGGTTGTTTCAGCCTTGGATAGTGATGGTAACGCTGCTAGTGGCGGTCGTACACGTCGACGCCTGGTTGCAATCATCGATTCGAGGGCTCGAGATACATCTCAGTGGGTTGTTTCCCGAAGCCTCGCGCTTCTCAGGAAGAACCGGCGTGCCTGCTCACATCAAGGTGTTCGC
Source organism: Acidobacteriota bacterium (assembly GCA_002720285.1). Classification (GTDB taxonomy): domain Bacteria; phylum Acidobacteriota; class Vicinamibacteria; order Vicinamibacterales; family UBA823; genus UBA11600. The sequence continues at coordinate 25,088 of PBHT01000039.1, forward strand.
AGGCGACGACGACAATGAACACTTGATTGGATTCGTAGGTTCGACGGTCGATGTTGAACCCCTTGAACGCGGTTATGAAGGCCCTATCGAAATGCTTGTTGGCATGGATACTTCGGGCACATTGCGCGGAATCAGACTCATCTCTCATCGTGAACCATATGGATATTTTTCGATTGAGTTACCGGAGTTCGCTGCGCAGTTCGTGGGCAAGAGCGTACTCGACCGATTCCGTGTAGGCGAAGACGTCGATGGTGTAACTACGGCGACGATTACCGTCTCGAGCGCAACCCGTGTAATCCGGAAGACCGCACGGCGGGTTGTCCGGGCGCATCTTGCGGACCCCGAGAACGAGTAGCCGTGTCCGGTTTACCCTCCACCGCATCGCGCTTTCTCCTGACCTGCGCACTCCTCGCCCTGTACCCAAATCATACGAGCGCACAGTGCCCGTCGTGGAAAGAGTTGCGCGCAAACGAAAGCGTCATTGACTTAACAATAAGCGACCCGAGTATGGCTGGACTTAGGATGTGGTTTATCTACATAAGCTCGACATCGCTCGGCCAGTGCACGTTGGGCGCTTCGTTTGAAACCCTGACACCAGAGCTTACCAATGGTGAGAATCGTCACGTATTCTGGATCGGTGCCGAAGGCTCGGCACTTCATCTGTTCCGACTCAACCGACTCTACATGATCCAAAGCGACCGCCGATACAATGTGATTGACAGCGTCGAGCTAGACCTACCAACGACTGTGCTCCAAGGTGTGCCGGGGCTAACTGCGGAGGCTATTGTGGCATTCGAGGGTATTGTTGACCTCAACGAACCGGTCACAATTTTCTATGAAGGAATCATGGGTACTGTTCCGGCCGAGTACTGGTTTCCTGAAACGAATGGCGGCTTTGGGTCGCTGCATTTCAACTGGTTCAATCCTGATCAAGACAAGGGGGCACGACCACCAACACCGGCCATTGAATCCAAAAACCGTTGCCTTGATCACTTGGATTTTCTAACTCTAGACAAAGGCAAGGAATGAGGATCGTGATTCCCGGTGGTTCCGGGCTACTCGGACGTTCGCTCAGCAAGGCATTGTTACAGGATGGCCACGAAGTAGTCGTGTTAACGCGGTCACTGCAGCCCGGTGTAGTTGTGCATGAATCAAATAATGTGGACCTACCGGGCTTAACTAACGCTGGCTGGCAGCCAGACGGTACCAATGGGGTCGGTTCTTGGGCGAGACTCATTGATGGAGCTACAGCGGTCGTTAACCTTACGGGAGAACCTATCGCCTCTAAACGCTGGTCGGTTGCACAGAAAGCGTGTATCCGCGACAGTCGAGTGCTTGGTACACGGTCGGTTGTGGGCGCAATCCGGGCTGCCAGTGACCCACCGGTGACTTTGGTCAACGCGTCGGCAATCGGCTACTACAGTAATCGAGGTGATGAGGAGTTAATCGAGGACTCCGCTCCCGGTAATGACTTTATGGCCAAGTGCTGTATCGATTGGGAAGCGGAAGCGCACAAGGCGGAAGGTATTGTTGAGCGAGTGGTGATCCTGCGTACTGGGATCGCCCTTGATCAAACCGGCGGTGCACTACACAAGATGCTTCCGCCGTTTAAGATGTTCGTTGGGGGACAACTTGGCTCCGGCCGGCAGTATATGTCGTGGATTCATTATGCCGACTGGGTAGACCTCGTGCGGTGGGCTCTTGTGACAGAAGAGGTAACAGGCATCTTTAATGCAACGGCACCTGAACCCGTGACAAATTCTGAATTTTCGAAGGCACTTGGCCGTGCTCTTCACCGACCGAGCCTGCTACCCGCACCAGCATTCGCGTTGCGGCTTATGCTTGGCGAAATGGCCGATGCACTGCTGTTGGGGGGGCAACGTGTCCAACCGTCACGCGCACTGAAACTCGGCTTTAGGTTCAACTTTTCAACAATCAGCCAAGCACTCGGCGCGATCTTGCAGTAACGACCACCCCTTGGGCTATGGAGAGTCCGGCAGGCTGATTAGGTTTGCAAGCAGGCGATAGGCGCCCTCCGTACCAGCCGGTAGCTGACGCCATAGGCCCAACGCCACATAGAGCCAACGACCTTGCCCGACCCGAGCCTCAACGAGCGCGCCCCTCTTCACACCAGGGTTGTATTCAAAGGGGTCTTCCATCGCCACTAGGTCCATATACTGGGGGTCGCGTTCGCCCAAAAAATACAGCCCTCGTTCTTGAACCCACCCTTCCCAGACAGTCGGATCGATGGCATTAGGCTCATTGAACAACGGATGATCTGGTACTAGCACGTCGACCGGCGCCCGTTCATCGGTGATACGGTCCCGACTGACACGAGCTGGGTATGGCCCGAACTGCGCCTCGTTGAAGCCGACTTTGTTGTACTGCACGATAACCGTCCCACCGTTCTCAACGTAGTTCATTAGACGGTCGTTATGTGCACGCAGATTGGCATCAAGCTCATAAGCACGCACACCCGTGATAATGAGGTCGTAACGGGTCAAGTTGCCCCACGCGAGATCTGTTCCGCTCAGGCGTTCCACCCGGGCACCCAGCTGTTCGATCGCCACCGGCATGTGATCACCGGCGCCCATGACATACCCAACCAGTAGGCTTGAAGCCACTCGTACATCAATCACCTTGATACTTGTCTCGGCCGCCGTCATCAAATGTCGTGGCTGGATGTGCGGGTATTCGACGACCTGAAACCCCCGGTCGAAGATCGCGCCAGCGCTGCTCACTCTCGACCTGATCACATAATCCCCAGCCGGTACATTAAATGGTAGGTCTACAAAAAATCTGACCGTACGTTCTTCATCTTCGCGCGAGAAAGTAATCGAGGCTCGCTCTGGATCCGACCGCCACCCAGGCGGCATTTCAAGTTCGACCACCGCTTCGGTTGCCCTCAGGCCACGATTCGAAACGACAACCTGAATCTCCCGCCGCACCGCCTCTCCGGCCGGCATCGGAGCTACGACAATTTCAGGTGACATCTCAACAGACAAGCGCGACACCACGTTCAACTCCATACGCTTCTCGCCACCGAAAATCTCTTTCTCGTAGCGGTACTCAACCGGGACGCGCACGTCCACTCGTTCACGCAAGAACTCGATCGTAAACGTCACGTGGAACGGAGTCGGCTCAAACGGTACCCCGAAGGGGACCGCATCCTCAAAGTTGTAACGGGCGGCATCAGGCAATTGCGAAAAGTACGGCGTTGTGAACTCAGCATCGACCGGTATAGTGAAAGATGAGTCACAGTTATACATATCACCAGCGGGTATGACTTCTTCGACACAACCACCTGTATTGCTGCCGAGCCCCGCGAACGATACGTCGTGCACAACCACGTCAACTTCACCCCGATTGGCTACCACAGCTGAAACGCGCACCGGCTGACCAGGAACAACGACACCGTCCTCGGCCACCGCTGCGACCTGGAGACCGTGCGCAAGAATCACTGCTCGCTCAAACTGGGTCTCTTTCGTTTTTAGACGAAAATCAATTTCATACACCGCGCCGTCGCTAATACCCAAGTTCTCTAACCGTCCTCGGAGGTTCCTGACGGCTACCAGCCCGTCCACGAGAGATTGCCGGGTCGCGTCGATTCCGGATTGTTTAAACTGCTGTCTCGCTTCGCGCGCGTGCCGCTCAATGTTGGTCAGGGCGACCCTGAGAGCATGGGGTGTCTGGGCCATTACATACTGTGTTAATCCGCTTACGCTGGTGTTAACTCCCCCAAAGAGCGGCACATCACCACCAATAAGATTCTGTGTTTCGTTCGTCGTTTCGGCTAACACATACCTTGCTCGCGCGTTGCCAGGCAGTCTCAGAAGTTGCGACATCCCCTGACACTTGTGCATGCTCCGCGCCTCACTTCCGATCTCCGCGTACGTGCGTCCGAGCAACGAGTCATAACTTTCTAAGTTGATCGACTCGAGGCCGCTCGGGGCGGTGTCAGGCGGTTCGTTCTGAAACCTGAAACTGTCGCTAAAGTAGAACTTCTTAGCCTGCCACGGCCGAAGGCCTTCCACTATTTGCTCAGGAAACTGCTTCGGATCGGCCGCCGCATGAAAGGCTTCGCGCGCCAAAACCGCTGAAGCTTGATGGTGTTGCCCGCCTCCCCGTCCAGCGACCTGCAACCCAGTAATAACATCCGGTCGCAGAGTACGAACCATCCTGACAAAATCACCGAGAATCTCTTCACGACCCCATCGGTTGAAAGTTTCATCGATACTGAAGGAGTAGCCGAAATCCACCGCACGCGTGAAGTACTGTTCGGCACCATCGAACCGGTGTGCAGCGAGGAGTTCCTCAGTCCGAAGAACCGCTAATGCATCGAATAACTCCGCACCGATTTCATTCTGGCCACCATCGCCTCGGGTCGCCGATACAAGAGAGGTCCGTATACCCTCACCGTGACTCAATAGGGCCAGCAACGCGTTATTCTCATCATCTGGGTGCGCTGTCGCCATCATGAAGGTGCCGACGGTCTCGAGCTTGCGAAGAAGCAGGCCAAGGCCAACGTGGCCCTCCTGGCCGGCCACTGGCCGAACCTGCATCTGGGCATATACCGGCGACAGAGCAAACCACCAGACATACAGGACCAGCACACAAAATCGCCAAATCATACGAGTCCTTCGACTATACCTCACGCTGGTCATTCCGTGTGCTCAACGACCTCGCGTTAATAGCCCTCTTTTGTTGTCGTCAGGATGCGGTTCAATAGCCAGCACCGCGACTCTTATGACGGATCACCGAGCGAAGCCAAAGAGCTCGTCGCCCTTCGCGGGCTCACCAAGGTAGTGCCGCAGTAGGATACGCGACGCCAAGAATCCCTGCGCGAGCCCATTACCGCCAAAACCGAGCGCAAACAGATGTCGCGGATAGTTCCGATGAGGTCCAATGTAAGGCAGTCCATCAGCTGTGGTCACTGAGGGGCCTGACCACGCGTACTCAGGCTGAATACCAGAGATTACCGGATATAACACCGACAGCTCATACATGAGTTGCCCTGTACGCTGCACGAGTACTCTGTCACGAGATCTCGGATGTGGATGTGATCGATCGCCACCGCCAAAGATGATCCGCCCATCCCTCGTCCAGCGTAGATAGTGATACGGATCAGCGGTGTCCCACAGCATTGCCCGACGCCGGCCAAGGCCGGCTCGAATCCGAGCACCTAGTGGTGGGGTCGCGACGGCGTAAGTTTCCGCAACACGAAAATGCCGCGCTAGTGGTTTGAATAACGACCCCGGGTGCCCGGTCGCAATGACGAGTTGATCAGCGCGAACTGTCCCGCCTGCGGTCCGCAGTTCAACATGTTCTCGTCCGGTCCTGATCCGCTCGACGGGCGATCGTTCATGTATGGAGGCGCCTCGTTTCGCCGCTGCAGCCGCAAAGCCTAAGCAGGTGCGCAGTGGCTCAACCTGTGCATTGCCCGTGACACGAATAGCACCTTCGGCCTCCACATTTGTCTCGCGCCGTAGTTGCTCGACCGTAAGCCAGCGAGCCTCCAACTTAGCCTTTTTACGCAACCCCAGTTCGTGGCGCAGTCGCTGCGCCGACTTAGAGTCACTCGCAAAATAGATCGAATCCTGCGCCTCCGGTTGGCACGATATTCTGAGTCGACGGATAGCCGCCACAAAATCCAGCGCACCACGGCGCGTCATTCTCCAGATCGTGCGGGTTGCGCGAAGGCCGTGCACGTCAAGTACATCTTGAAAATCGACATCGGGTTCCTGCATTACAAGTGCAGTACTCGAACCGATTGCGCCTTGACCAATTCGATCTGCTTCAAAGAGACAAACGCGCGCGCCCGCTGTCGACAGGGCGTATGCGATTGCACAGCCTGCCATCCCACCACCGATAATCGCAACGTCGACGTCGTTCTGACCACGATACCGAGTGTAGGATGGGCGGCGGCGGGGCAACCGGTCGATCCAATACGACACACCGAAGTGAGGTGTTCCCATTTTCGTCAGGCCGTCATTCTACATGTGTACCTAGGCACCCAATCGACTGAAATCCGCCAACTTCAATGACCAACAACATTTATACATACAACTGGTTGTGATGACACAACCGGTTAATATTACGAGGAGTTGCGACTACTTCCAGCCGATACCAGCGAGACAGCTCACAGTGCACAATAATTTCGAGTGTTGAAATTAACGCTCAATAATCTCAATCCGATCGATTGCGTCCCCTTCAAGGATGGCGTCCACCGCGTTCATGCCAGCGGTAACCTGCGCGAACACTGTGAAGTTGTGATCAAGTCGAGGGTTGTCCACGAGATTGATGAAGATCTGGGCGTCGCCGGTATCACGCCCGCGGGTGGAGATTCCGACTGCACCACGGACATGTGGACGAAGTCCTAGTTCGTCACGCATGTAGGGACCGTCTCCCATGAATTCATTGGCACCAGGACTCCCGCCCTGGATCACAAAGTTCGGGACGACGCGGTGAAAAGTCAACGTATCGTAGTAACCCTTCCGTGCAAGCTGGGAAAATCGTTCGACCGTCGCGGGTGCTTCTTCGGGAAATAGTGTGAGTTGAAATTCAGCGCCGTTCACCATCCGGACGTGGGCACCAATAAGACCGATTACGGCTTCAAGTGATGGTGGTTTCCCAGTCCGTAAACGGGATGTCCTCGCTAAAACCGTCTGGCCGGTCCATTCGGATAGCGCTTCGGCTGCCGTAGCGGCTACTCGGGGGTCGGGGTCCTCCAAGTACGGTCGCAGCACCCCGGCGTTGCGTCGCGAACCTAATTCCTTAAGGCGCTGGAGAATTGCCACTCGTGCATCGCGTGACGTATCCCTAGCCGACGCAGTAAGCCTGGCCAATGTCGAAAGTAAAATCGTTGGCGTACGCCGATCTGGGCTTCCTTCGAGTAGGTTAGCCACCGTGCGCAATAGGCCATAGTCATCGCTGACCAGCGCCTGCAACAGAACGTCGTCAGCAGCGTGTCCTTCCAGTGCTACAAGACCGCGCAGTGCCACCCCGCGTACATTAGCATTCGGATCGTCAGCCAGCTCGGCGAGCATCACGCCACTGGCGGGACCTAACTGTGTTGCAGCTCGCGCTCCATACATCCTGACCTGCCAGACCGGATGCTCAACGAATCGCGGCAGCAAACCAGCTGCACGGTTCTGATTGAGTTTAGACAGTGCGACCAAGGCGTGTACCGGCCGATGCCAATCACCATCCCTGTTGAGCCCACCAGCAATGCTCGCGACAAAGCTCGTTGGTGACGGACCCGTGGGACAACCTTCACCAAGCAGATCTAGCGCCCGTAGAGAAACATGTGAGCTCTGATCCTCGACAGCATCGACGAGCGAATTACACCCCCTTAACCGACCGTGTTCGCCATACGCAACCAAAGCGTCGAACCGCACCATCGCGGACCTGTCGGTTAGTGCCTTCTCAATCAGCAATTGCCTCTCAGGCAGGTCGTCAGCATCAAGCAGCGCCAGCGTAGCCAGCCGACGCGTCTGCGCGTCACTATCATCAAGCGCCGCAGAAATAGTCCCTACATCACCTGACCCGCTGGCATTTAAAGCTGCCAACGCGAGCCGCCGAGTCCGTAAAGCCTTCTCATCGCTGCCTGAAGTAGTCAAGACTACGCGAAGCTGCGCGATTGTCTGATCCGCCAGCGGTGTTTGATCACCCCGTAACCTAGCTATCGCTTCAAGACCATCAACGGCTCCGAGACGAACAGCGGGGTCCACAGAACTTACGAACGACCCCAGCATTAATTCCACACGCTGCAGAGTCTGAGAATCCAGATATGGTAATCGCCCGAGCGTCTCGGCGACGACACCTTGCACCTCAGGATCTTTCTCCTCTTTGAGCCGAGCAAGCAGCATTGACACGTAAACTGAAAGGTCACCACCACGCTGCAGGCTCTGGCCGAGAGCGTTGATGGCCTCGCGCCGCACGGCTGGCTGATCGGCCTCGAGTAGTCTAGCGATCCGATTACTCAGATCGAAGCGTTCCAGCCGCCCAAGGGCACGCACTGCAATCTTCTGAATCTCTTCGTTTGGACTCTCGATACCGGTCAGGAGGGTCGCTAGACTGACTGGATCCGTCGCGCGGGAATCTTCAGCCACTAGCATGGCTTGGCGAAAAGTAAGTGTTTCCACCGACGAATCCTGAGCCGCCGACTCGATCGGCATGCCGATTACAGGAACCACGGCAGCAAGGACGCAGGCCACAAACACGCGCGAGGGTTGATTCGACAAAACACTCATTAGTGAAGACCTCCAGGACGCACCATCCCGACAGCATTTCCAGAGTACTCGAGCATCTGGGTCATAAGGTCCTTCGGATAGGAGATGGTCACATCGATAATTGTGTTGTTAGCGTCCCGTTCTACTTCGAGTTTTGGTTGCACAAAACCCGAGTACGATGGAAGGTTTAACGCGTCCACGCGTTCGACGACCTGATCACGGAGGTCTGCATCAAAATGGATCCCGTAGGTCTCAAACAACCATTTCGCCGCCTCGTAATCACCCTCGGATTTGATCCGTTGTACTTCCGTGAGTAGTTCCCCTACCCCCTGTTGGAACACAGTCACGTCAGTAATCACGTAAAAAGTCTTGCTGTTATGCACACGTTCTTCGATAGCGTTCGTGTTGTCCATTAACCACCTGACGATCATCTGGCGGTTGCGCATGTGATCCTCCTCGAGCTGTGTCCCTTTCCGGACACGCCGAAGCTGTGTGATAGCGTTCCGCGCATAACTTTCGTACCCTGCCAGTACGATTTCGTTGTGGTGCTCTACTGGTACAAGTCCAAATTCGGCCAGCTTCGGATCAGGGAGAAAGTAGAGCGCCACTAAGTCTGCTCGGCTCTCCTCAAGTGCGGAATACTGCTCCTTCAACGCAGCTTGCGGATTCCCGTTAAGGTGATCTGCCAACCTACCCGAGGCGTGTCCAATCACCTCATGCATATTTGTGGTGAGTTCACCAGTAGTCCTGCTCCAGCGTTCAGCACGAGTGGCCTCGGCGGGGGTCAAGGAAAATTCCGTGCGAAATCCGGACGGTGTTGCCTGTTCATAGGTTTCCACTACATTTGAGAGTGACACTGATTTACTCCCGTGCTCCTCCCGAACACTCTGATCATTTGGCAAGTTAATGCCAATCGGGGTCACCGGCCCTGATTCGCCGGTTTCAATGACGACATCAATGGCGTTGGCCGTAATACCACGGACACCCTTCTTCCGATACTTCGGGTCCCATGGCATTCGATCTTCAAACCATTGAGCATTGTCAGCGAGAACTTGGATCTCCGCAGTTTTCTCCTGATTAACGTAGTAGACCAACGCTTCCCACGCCCCTTTCGTACCACGGGCGTCCATGTACACCTCGATGAACCCGTTAATGGTGTCGATGGGTGAGGCGTCGTCCTGGATCCATGCGATGTCATAGGCTTTGCGGTCGGCGTCTTCTCCAGTACGGTAGAACCGAATCAAAGCTTTGAGTGCTTTGGCCATCGATTCAGTGGCATATGGAATCGCGGCTTCCAAGTGCTTGATGATTCGAGAAATATGCTCGCCGTATTTTCCGTCGAGCTTGTAAACCTCCTCAACAACATGGTCCCCGCGTTTTACAAGACGTGAATTTAAGGCGTACTGTTCCGTGAAACTGTCAAGGTCGTCCATGGTGACGTCCACGTAGAGGTTGTTGGCGCTCGCGATTAGAATGTCTTCTTCCAGATCTGGAGTTTTAGTTGTCACGCTCGGATCAACCGATGGATCAAGAAAAAGAGGCAACATGCGCACCAGCATGACGTCCAGCGTCTCGCCGTCCTGTGTGGGAAATCTCGCGCCTTCATCGACAGCTGCTTGAGCAGCTGTAAGAAAGGCNTCCTCGGTGCACGTAAGAACGAACTTCCTGGCTGTCAAATTGTTGTAGGGACCGGTGTTAATCCAAAAGAGCTTGGTGTAGCGCTCGATCTCGGCGCGAGTGTCCGGGTCCACGCCATCAGCATGAGTCAAGATCTGCTCGAGTACTTCTCGCATCTCAAGGTTGTGCACGTACCGTTGATCGTAAAAGATGTCACGACCAGCGAGAGCGGCCCGGTAGAGGTGATAGACCAGGATGCGCTGGTCGAGAGGCAAGCTCTCGAACCCGTCGGCATAAAGCTGAACAACTGCCGCTTCACCGACCCGCTCTAGCANATACGGNCGGTCGGCCGCTTTGTCTCCACCNCTGACAACTGGAGCTGGAGAATCACCAGCCGAGCCTGGTAATTCCCATCCACCCGCTACCGAAGAACCCATAGTCAGCCCAAGGACCACTATCATCACCCCTCGCCGGAACATACAGCGCCATTACCAATCAGCTTGGTAACCAACGTCATCTTGGCACCCTCACCGATTCCTTGGTCTCCACACCGAATTGCCTAAAGTTTGAATAAGTGGCCGTCGCCTCGATCGACTCGGACCTGGACTCAAGTGGTCGCTCATAAATTTCACGCATCGAATGCGGTACCCAAGACNGGAATGCTTCGTGCTGNCGATAATCGACNACGATCGTCGTCAGGAGCTCACTGNGGGACGTGCCGAGNACCAACTCGCTACGTAAAGTGTCCCCNGTTTCAACATCGAGCCAAAATCTACCGCGGGCGAACATATCGCCTGCAGGAATCTGGACAAATGTCGGTTGCGCTTGTTCACTGTACTGCACGACCCAGACGGGCCGCCCATCAATCATTTCCTCATCCACACGCTTGAAGTCAAACCGGTGCTGGTTGAGCGGGTGAAGGAACGCTAACGCCATTGTCGGTAAATTCACCGTGCGAACGACTTCACCGATGTTATAGCGAGCGCTTTCCCGCGTAAGTGTAGTGGCTTGCTCCACAGCTGGCCGTGCCTCGCCAAGGAACAGCTTCTGTAAGCGTTCGTCACGATCACGCACTGGCTTCCCGTCGACTTCGAAAACGTCACGGAATCCGAACCACGAAACGGCCCCCGGTAGCTGCACGAGTAGCATGTCGGACCGTAAATCCCGCTGGCTCCGTAATGTTCCATTAAATCGGAGAATCCGCTGTACGTATTGCTCTTCGGCAACGGCATTCGAAAACACTCGCTCATAAGCGACGACGGACTGACTTGCTCGGAATAGCAACTCATCAAGCGTTAATGACTGCGTAAACACAGTCGCCCCGAAACCAGCGACGACGACTCCCGTCAATAGAGTTTTCACCCGTCCGTTGCCCTTAGATTTAATCAANNNAACGNNGAAGNGAGACCAACTGGAGGAACGATANAGCNAATGTATCAAAATTCGCATTAGGCAAACAGATTCACCTGGCCACCGGTATGCCAAAAAAGCACCGTTTGATCATCCCGAAATCGGTTTTCTCGTACGTAAGCGATGAGTGCTGCCATCGCCTTAGCCGTATAAGTAGGGTCAAGAAGAATAGCGTCTCGTCGGGCTAGCAGATCGAGTGCTTCGCGTGACAGCTCGGTGGGAATTCCATAGCCATCACCACAAAACCCGTCCTCTACCTCCACGGATGGGCCATTAGACAGTGAACCCGGTGCGAGCTTAAGGATTGTCTCGATCCCTGTAATCAGCGTCGCTATCGTCTGGAGTAACGATTCAGCTGAATCGTCAGCACTGACACCGATGACTTGGGTGCGTTGCGTGTAAAGACGGCACCCGGCCACAAGACCAGCCTGGGTTCCACCGGACGAACTGGCGTGGATGATTACGTCTGGAGGCGTCACCTGACCAACCAATTCGCCCACTGCACGAACATATCCCAGTGCCCCTAGTGGAGTTGAGGCGCCGACGGGAATCACATAGGGACGCCGTCCCGCCGAGACCAAGCGTGCCGCTGCCGATGCCATCGTGGGTGACCGGTCTTCACGAGACTTAACGTAGTGAACCTCAGCACCCAACAGCTTGTCGAGTAATGCATTTGCCGTTGGCTTATCCGGCGGCACACCGTTCGCCACGAGCAGACAATGTAGGCCATGACGAGCCGCGACCGCCGCTGTCACCCGTGCGTGGTTCGATTGCACACCACCGGCAGTGATGAGTGTATCGGCACCCTCATTCAGCGCCTGTGCACACACCAACTCAAGTTTTCTGACCTTGTTACCACCGAAAGCAAATCCGATGGAATCGTCGCGTTTGACGATGAGCCGGGGCCCACCGCCCAGCGCGGCACGTAGGCCGTTCAATTCCTCCACTGGAGTCGGATAATGCCCTAGCGCAATCGCCGGTACGGTGCTCAGTATAGAAATCGGGTCGGTGCTCATCGGTTGAACAGCAGGGTCTCCCAATAATGCTCAGCGAGCGTTTCGAGACCGCAAGGATANCCGATCGCCNCTGCCGCNACGACTGNGCGGCTGTGGAAAACNANAAGAANCTTAAACATCGGGNGTTTGCCAAGACCTNGCACTATGTGCCACTCTGAGCGAATGGGTGAGCGCCTCGANTCCATTCCGTTCTCGGGCATTATGCGGATTCGCGACATGATGTTCGGTATCGAAAACCCCTATCGTCTCGATCAAGGTGACGTCNGCTTTGACGCTCCGGACGCTGTTAAAGCTGGAATGAGTCNAGCCATCGCTGAGAATCGTACGCANTATGTTCAGACNGTTGGCATTCCCCGCCTCCGTGAACTCATTGTTGACAAGCTTCAAANCCAAAANAAGATTCCGATTGANTCGGTTGNCGACGTCATGGTCACCAACGGNGGTATCCATGGTCTCTACGTGATTTTCCACGGTTTACTGGAACCNGGCGACGANGTGCTCTGTGCCGACCCAATGTGGCCANCGACACGCNGTACCATCCAATCNGCTCAAGGTGTACCCNTCGACTGCCCGTTNTATGAATCGNGTCGCTGGCGGCCAGACCTAGACGAGTTGGANTCGAAGGTNACACAAAAGACGCGGGCAATCCTGCTGAATTCACCCCAGAACCCAACTGGCGGCGTCCTCACCCAAGCCGATATCGAACGGATCGCGGCGATCGCACAAGAGCGCGATCTGTGGGTAATCTCCGACGAGGCATATGAAGACATCGTCTTCGACGGCGAACATCATGTGAGCATAGCGTCCCTGCCGGGCATGTACGACCGAACGATCTCTGTTTACACGTTTAGTAAATCGTACGCGATGACCGGCCTCCGTCTGGGTTATTTCGCGATAAAGGATCCAGCCATTGCCGACCGTATTAAGAAAGTTCTTTACTATACGTGTAGCAACACTGGCACAGTTGTGCAATGGGGTGGCGTCGGCGGTTTAGAGAGCGCAAAAAATCAAGTGGAAGCTTATCGGGTCGAGTTGCAGGCACGGCGCGACCTGTTCTACGAGGGCATCCGCGAATTAGGCTCCGGGGTGCTCAGCGGCGAACCTCCCAAGGGGGCGTTCTATGCGTTCCTCCGGATCGATCCGGCTTGGCGCCCACCGGGCAGCACGGGAACCCCGGAATCACTCTCGTGGACATTGGTCGAGTACCTGATTAAGGAAGGTCGTATCGGTTGTGTGCCTGGCGCCGATTTCGGCACGCACGGTGAAGGGTATATCAGGCTGGCCTTTGGGAAGAACCGCGACGAATTGACGGGCGCACTCGCCTCAATGAAAGCTCTGCTTAACGTGTGAGCCTGAACCCAGCCTCAACGCAGGTGGCGCCCACCATCTACCCGAATTGTCTCACCCGTTACGAAATCACTTTCGATAAGCCAAAGAACAGTTTTTACGATCTCCTCATCGCCGCCCCATCGGCTTAGTGGCGTCGCACGGATGACCTCCTCTTGGACTGCCTTTCCCAGCTGAGCCGGTGCACGGATGGGTCCAGGGGCGATTGAGTTAACAAGAATTTGGTCGGGTGCCAATTCGAACGCTAACGCTTCGGCCAGTGCGACTGAGCCAGCTTTAGCGACGTAATACGGCAAATAGCCCGTGTAGGTTGGTCGGCCACTTTTGGCTGTCCAATCCGAGAACATAACGATACGCCCACCTCCAGCAGCGCGCATATGCGGTACAGCTGCACGCGCACAGAGAAAGGCTGCACGGAGATCCACCGCGAGTGATCGATCCCAGTCCTCAACAGTCAGCTGGTCAAACGGTGTTTGAGTGTAGACCGAGGCCATGTGTACCAGTATGTCGAGTCGACCCAGAGCCTCAGTAGTGGCCTGCACAATTTCACCGCATGCAGAGGCTTGCGACAGATCCGCCGGTGCGATGAAGGCTTGCTGGCCATGCGCGCGAATCGCTTCTGCGGCCTGTTCAGCCTCGTGACGAGAGCGGTTGAATGAAAGCGCTACGTCCGCTCCACGTGCCGCCAACGCCTGGGCGACTACTGCACCAATTCTCTTGCCGCCGGTCACTAAAGCTGATCGACCCGTTAATTGCATGGTGGAAGATCCGCCTAAAGATACGAGAGTGTTGAGGGCGCGCTACACCTTAATCCCGACGTGATCGCCCTTGGGCGGACTTCGCCGACTTGCCAGCGTACCCGTCGAACGACAACACGCTAGGTCCGGTCAGCATTAAGCAAAACAAAGCAACGAGTAAGATGAGCGAATACTCGAAGCCGTGTCCGACACCCGGTTCGAGAGACCAATTCAGGAAGAAGCCATATGGCCAGTGCACTTTCCAAATCGCTACAGCCATAATGACCGCCAGGAGCGCGCTCATTAGGCGCGTGAAGGCGCCAATAAAAAGCGCTATGCCACCACCCAGTTCAACAATACCTACCGTAACGGCAAGTAAGGGCGCTGGTTGCAAACCTACTAACGCGAATAAAGCAACGGTGTCCTCCGGACTAGTGCCGCCCCACATCGGCCCAAACAACTTCGGCACTCCGTGTGCAACAAAGACCACTCCAACAGTTAACCGGAGTAGGGTCACGCCCCACGCTTGCATCATGGACTCTCCCGTCGATCAGAGAAACTCGGCCCCTAGACAACCGCTGAAACACCGCTCGTTTCGCTGCCGTAGAGCGATTATGCCAATTGTGTCATTGTTTGCGTGCTCTTCTATTGAGAATTTCTGAGACATTTGAGCGGTTGTTCCTAGAAACTCCATCCAGTTTTCCTAATTGGATTAGGCGTGCGACGATCATTGCGCTGTGCGATAACCAATCCGTCCATCCGCTTAAGCAGCCCACGGAGCTTAGCCGGAAGCTCGGTACCTTTAAAGGTCCTTTGCCGGATGCAGGCAACCCGATAAGACCCTTCGCAAACCAGCTTGCGTGAGTCGACTTTCCGTGCCTCGAACCGGTATGAAATCCGACGCATAGTGATCGATTCAATAGCAATCCCAATTTCGAGCATCTCTTCAGCGCGTGCCGGTGCGCGAAACTTGCATGAAACATCGACACGAGGCATGAGAATGCCAAAATCTTTCATGAGTTCCATACGGGTTCTGCCAAGCGCTCGAAACAGCTCGTCCTCCGCTTCCTCGAAAAACCGAAGAAAGTTGCCAAACCACACCACTCCAGCGGCATCGGTATCGGCCCAATGAACCCGAATATTGACCCTAAAAAAGCTATTAGCCACTTTTCAACCGCCTCATGCGAGGAACCAGTTCTTACGATGCCGGAACCAGTGCGATGGCACGTACTGGACTGCCGGAACCGTGCTCAATCTTGAGCGGGGTCGCGATGATCACAGCACCAGTGGCTGGGAGTTGATCAACGTTGGCGAGTTGGGTCAGTCCGTACTTGCCAGCCCCATGCATCGTAAAGTGATTCGGAAATGGTGGATCAGCAATCGCACCCACCGCCGCGTCTGTACCGACGGCTTCTGTGCCAACTCCGAGGATGTTGCGCTGGGTCGTGAGGAACGTCGCCGATTCGAGTCCGAAGCCAGGGTAGTGCGCCATACCGGAGTCATCCGCGTTGAAGAACAGCTCGCCATCACTGGCACGCGCACCCCATCCGGTTTTGAGAATCACCCATGCGCCCTCTGGGATTCGGCCGTTCTCGGCTTCCCAACTTTCGATCGTCTCTTGGGTCGCCACGAAGTCAGCATTATCCGAGACTGCAGCAGTAACGTCGATCACAACAGCTGGACCGATAAATTCGTCGGCATTAAGCACGTCCACACAGGGTAGATCACGCCCAGAAATCCAGTGGCACGGCGCATCGAAATGGGTGCCAACATGCTCCCCGATTTCCATCCAGTTCCAATACCAGCCTGGTCCATCGGCATCGAAGTTAGAGATCAGATGCGGCGTAAACCCAGGCGTATTCGCAAGCGGTGGTGGAAGCTGGATAATGGGAGTTTCCGCATTAAGAGGTTGCGTAAGGTCGACGACTTGCACTAACCCCGAAGCAAGGCCGGCGACTAGGCCGGTAAGCGGCTCTGGCTTCGGTGTTGACTCGGGCTCCTGGGCCGGGCTACAAGCCGCAAGCGTCGCGGCTAAAAGGACCGCTGTCACAAGGCGACATACTGTGTACATTTGAATACTCCTTTCAGTAGAAAACACGCGGATCATACTCGATAGAGCAAAGACTTAGACTTACGACTCTCAGTCGGTCAGGCCGAGGACCAAATTGCCAACAACGTTTCCCCAGGTCTTAGGCCCGGTTTGAGGACACCAGGTTCGAGAATTCTGTATCCTTACGGACATGTTCGGTCTCCCCTGGTCAAGTCTCATCGTTCTCATTGCTATCCCCCTAGCCATCATCGTCTGGCAGTATTACATCTGCTGGCAGATTAAGTCAGGGCGACGGGATTAGCATATGACTCCATCTGCGATCGGCCTACTCATTTTCGGGGCCTACCTTGTGGCTATCGTCGCGATCGGCATTGTGTCCGGTCGGCAACAGAAGAACGAGGCTGACCTGTGGGTTGCAGGACGCCGGTTCGGCACGACCATCATGACGCTCGGCATGATGGCAGCCATCATGCACGGTGGCTCCATACTGAGCGGGGTAGCTTTCGCCGGAGCGTTCGGAGGTGTCGCAATCTTGCCCCTGATGAGCTTTGCCTTGGGCTTTCTTGTCATCCTCCTCTTCTTTGCTAGAAAGCTTCGCGAGATCGGCGCGTGCACGCTGCCCGACTACATGGGTGAACGGTTTGATAGCCATGCGCTCCGAGCGTTCAGCGCGTTTGTCATCGCAGCTTCCAGCATCGTATACCTCATCGCACAAATCCTTGGGATGGGGCTGATCCTCGAGGGCCTGCTCGGCTTCCGGCTGGAGTGGTCGATGGTGATCGGCACGGCACTGTTCATCTTCTATGTGGCTCTCGGCGGAATGCTGGCCATCATCTGGACAAACATCCTGCAGTTCATGTTCATGTGGGTCGGTCTCATCATCATGATGCCGGCTGTGTACAAGGCAGCAGGCGGTTTCACAACAGTAATGCAGAACGTCGAACAAGTTGCTCCCGGATGGACTTCGGTCACGGGGACGTCGTGGAGCTGGGGGTATCTGCTATCCTGGTGGCTCGTCTGGTTCGTCGCCTACTCCACGCGTTTGGAGCTGCTAACTAAAGTTTTCATAGCACGTGATTCAAAGGCCGCTCGTTACGCCCTGCCGACCACGTGCCTACTCGTCTGCATTTTCATACTCTACGGTAACCTTTACCTTGGCGGTGCAGCGCGAATCCTTGTTTGGGACCAGATCGCTGTTCCCGATCAAGCGTTTCCTGCACTCTCAGCGAGTGTCCTTGGCCCACTCGCATCGGCAGTCGCACTAACTGGCATCGCCAGCGCCGCCATGTCAACGACCGACTCGCTGCTACTACTCTCGGGGGCCGCTGTCGCACGCGACTTTCTGCGAAAATCGATTCACGAGCCACGCGGCATCGTCCGAGACGAAAGCTACTATCTGCGCGTGTCGCGGCTAACCATCGTCGTAATTGGCGCCGTCTCACTCGCTGCCGCGCTCAATACCCCAGTGCTAATTCTGGCTATTGTCTCGTATGCGGTTGCCATGGTCGGGGCCACTTTTTTCTTCCCACTGCTTTTCGGATTGACCTCCCCACGCACGACGCCTGCGGCCGCAGCCGCCTCAGCGATCGGCGGCTTAGCGATTACCACCGTGTGGACTGGTTTCACCCTCGCTGAGGTCCCTTGGGCCGTTACCGTTCACCCTATCGTCCCCGGGATGGCGCTGAGTCTCGCACTAATCGTCGGCCTAACACCGATCACGTCTCCGGCGCCTACGCGTGTGCTAGAGCGATTCTTCGCAACATCCCATGACAGTCAAAACTGAATCGAAGGTCTGAAAGGGGATGACAACTAGAGGACTAGACCACAGTTTGGTAAAGGGAGTCACCCGGAGGTGTTCTCACCGGCCGCACGCACGTGGGCGACAGCTCGTGCCCAAATCGCATACAGCTTGTCTCGTTCATGGGCGACCATGGCTGGTTGGAACATTCGATCGCGACGTCTCACACCGCGCAGAGCCTCAGGGCTGTCCCAAAAGCCGACACCGAGGCCAGCCAGAAATGCCGCACCAGATGCGGTGGTTTCAAGCACCGTCGGCCTGTTCACCTGGACGCCTAATATATCCGCTTGAAATTGCATCAAGAAATTATTCGCTGCAGCACCACCATCGACCCGTAGCTCCTCAATCGTCACTCCTGAATCAGCCATAGCGTTGACAACATCGCGCGTCTGATATGCCAGGCTCTCTAGGGTGGCCCGTATGATGTGTTTGCGGTTCACGCCTCTGGTCAGACCAACAATCGCACCACGTGCGTTCATGTCCCAGTGAGGCGCGCCCAGCCCGGTGAAAGCGGGTACGACCGTGACACCATGGGTGTCAGTTAAACTGGTCGCAATCGACTCAGTGTCAGCCGCTGATTCGATTAAGCCAAGTTCGTCACGCAGCCATTGGATTGCTGCACCAGCTACAAAGATTGATCCTTCTAGGGCATACACCGCCTGCCCCATGGAGTCACAGCAAAGTGTGGTCAACAGCCCGTCACGAACCGGCGGCCGCTGCGACCCCATGTTCATAACCACGAAGCAGCCGGTCCCGTAAGTGTTCTTCGCCATCCCCGGCTCCCAACACCCTTGGCCATAGAGAGCCGCCTGCTGGTCGCCTGCAATGCCGGCGATCGGCACACCGTCAGGAATTCCATCGTGTTGGCAAGTCACGCCAAACACGCCGCTACTGGGCTTCACCGGTGGCAACATCGCTGCGGGAACATCCAGCATCTCAAGTAGGGTCGGGTCCCACTGCCGATCGTGGATATTGTAGAGAAGGGTCCGCGACGCATTGGTCGGGTCGGTAGCCCAAGCACCACCGGTCAACTTCCACAATAACCACGTATCGATGGTGCCGAACAGTAATTCGCCATCGCGCGCCTTCGCACGTGCCTCTGGATATCGATCAAGGATCCACTTAACTTTCGTACCAGAAAAGTAAGCGTCAATAACCAGACCCGTCCGCTCACGCACAGTCTTGGAAGAGCCATCTTGAATTAGTTCTTCGCAGATCCCTGCAGTTTGACGGCTTTGCCACACGATTGCTGGATGAATTGGGTTGCCGGTTTGTCGCTCCCAGACGACCGTCGTCTCACGTTGATTTGTAATACCAATCCCCTTAAGCTCGTTCGGCTGTACGCTCGCCTCCGCCAAAGCTTCGGACATCACACGCCGACTAACACGCCATATCTCTTCAGGGTCGTGTTCGACCCAACCCGGCTCAGGATAGGACTGTGTGAACTCAGAGTAGGCACGACTCACGATGAAGCCGTCGTGAAAAAAGACGAGTGCTGTACTTCCGGTCGTGCCTTGATCAAGCGCGAGAATAGCGTCGGGCATGCGCGTCACTCCACTGCGGACCGTTGAATTGAAGGCCAGACCACCAGAAGGCAGGCAAAACGGGGTGGCTGGTCAGGAAATCTCTGCTTCACCTGAGACCGTGATCGTTTTCCGGCCACCGAATTCCTCAACTTTGGGACCAACGAGTTTCTCACCGTTCTCGCCGTAGGCTTCGAGGACAGCTGAAGGTTGTGAAGCACCACTCGGTCGCATCTCAAAGCTTAACCGAATCAGTGCGTGACCCATTGGCCATTCGTTGACCGACATCTCGAATGTGAAAGCCCCATGATCAATTTCGATTTGTCCGGTCTCGTAGCCATCGTAATCACCGTTATCGAAACCGTCGTGCTTCACCTCATAGGAGATCAACGCACCGTTAGGCAAGGTGCCGCTGCCAATAACACTTAAGACAGAATTCTCAATCGTGGCCGAATCAATGACGAAGTCTGCACCACCCTTGGGAGTCTTCACCTTAGATTCTACTGTCGTCGAACCAAGCTCAGCGTCACCGACAGTGTCAAGTGATTCACTGCAACTAATAGGTAAAAAACAGATCAAAAATAAAGCGTATCGGAACATGTTGCACTCCATGACAGTGTGGCACCGGCTAACATCTCGTAACCCTCGCGTTAAACCAACCAGCACAATCTAGCACGGTGCTAAATGACGACTTGCGCTTGATTAGAGAAAACCCATGGGGTGACGTTTCGCACAAAGCCGGTTAGACTTAACTCTGGACTAGGCCATATTACGGCAATGAGCACTCCGGCCCAAGTTACTCTGTCAGTCAGCCCTCGCACTCGTATCGACGTCGTGGATGTTCGTGCGCGCGCAGCTTCGGCTCACGGTGACCTCCTCGAACATTTCCCACGCGCACTCTACTATTCGTTCCACACGACGGCGGGCTACCTTGACCAAGGCCTAGCAATGCGTTTAAACAGAAAACGCAACGGTGTTGCGCCATATCTCAATTTCTTCCAAGCCTTGTTCCCTGAAGGAGGCGGCTATCAACATGACGAGCTCCACCTCCGTGAGGAGTTGTCTGAAGCGCAGCGGCGGGTCGAGCCGCGCAACGCCGATTCACACCTAGCGTTTATTAGCGCCGGCCTTCGTAGTTGTGTCACGTATCGCCGGCGGCGTGGCGAGCCTGTCTATTTCATTGATCTTGATGGTATCAACAATGGGCAACCCAGGCAGCGTGTAACCAGCATTCTTGGCTATAACTCAGAAGAACCAGTTGCGACTGTGCGCGTGACAGTACCAATCTCCGGGCATCCGGTAGATTCGGTGAACCTGAAGGACCCTCGCCTCGGCCTATATGACCGATGTCGAGAACTTATCAACCAGTACGGCGTAGACAAAGGCCGCATCCACATCGCCTTGGCACCAGGTGAACACCAAGCTGGCCTCACCGTCAACGAATACGAAACCTTGCTAATGCAACACGACCTGGCGGAAGTGCTTCGAAATCCCCTGCGGTTCATGGCTGAAAAAAGTCGCCACCTCCTTGCTGATCCACGCGCCATCCCAAATAAAACGATCGGCTATGCCAAGTACGACATGGTTCGTGTGTTTAACGAACTCGTTGACGCCCTTGGGCTAAGCGAATCAGTGGTAGAAAAAATCCTTGCCCGTTTTATCGGCGCTCCTGCGCGGCGCTTCCTGCGCATGAAACGCTCGGTCTGTCTGCTAGTTTCTGATGGGGATCAGCCCGGTCTCGGCACACTCGCCGAGGGGCCGTTCCAGAGTCCGATCTTGGTGCAGTGGCAGCGAAGTGAACGCCGCGAGCGTGCAATCGACGTCTCACTCACTCGGTTCCGGTAGCTTCGACGACCCTTTCGTTAACTAACTGAGCGCCGGCATGGCTCGACGATGGATGATCTCCTGCACGGCGCGGTGCGCTTCGAGAATCGCGGCGTCCGTATGCGGACTCGCTGCAGCGTCGGCGTTGGCAATGGCAATTGAGCCAAACGGCTGACGAGCTTTGACACACGGTCGTTCATCGCTCGCCGTGAACACCCATTCCAGCGGATCGGTCAGACTGTTGTAAGTATAGGAGTAACCGTGTGGCCAACGGTTGACGCTAATAGCAATGATATCGCGTGCGGGGTCGAACCCACCGTCACCGAGCACGCGCCCGAGTTGGTCGCGGATCTTCCGTTCGTACGTCTCAAACGAGGTCGAGAGAAGGTCTTCACGGCCCAAGCGATACTGCACCTTCCGGGGCGGACCAGGGGTGACCGGGTAGCGTGTAAGACTAAGCACGATCGGTTCCTCTGGATTCTCCGCGTGTCGCAGGTCACCCAGGCTAACTGCCTCGTCAAGCCTCACTCGAGCGTGGTACATCGTCGGCGCGCTGACGCGGCTCACGCTTAGCTTCGCAAACGCCTTCCAGTTGCGTATCGCGACACTTGTGTAGACGAGTGGCGCCTTGACGCCGAACCGCAGGGCTTCCTTCTGAGTAGCCGGTAGTTCGGGAACCAGATACGGAATCATGCGGTTCCAGCAGGCCATTACCGCGTGACGACCCCGGACGTGATGGGTCCGACCGTCACGCACATAGCTCACTTCCACTGCATCGCTACCACTGGCCCCGGTGTGTCTCGCACGAACGACAGTGCTATCGAGCCGAATTCGTGCAGTCTGCCCCGAACGATCCAGTAGGCCATAGTCCACGTGAGCTGTGGCAACGTCTTCCTGGGTTGATCCCGGTACGGCATCTGGGAGCAACCATCGAACCATCAGGCGTGTGACCGTGGCGTTACCGTCGGGGAAATGGACGGATCCACCGCCCGGTCTCTGCCGTCCGTGGTGTCCACCGGGGAGGTCGGCCAGCATACCGTCTGGTGTTGGTTCGAGACCTAAGCCACCAAACCCAGGCTGACCCATCTCCCAAGCAAATAGCGCAGGTAGTGTGTCAATCCCCGTGACGAAACTACCTGCACCTGTTCCTTGGTAGAACCACAGCACTTGCGGGTCAACCTTGGCGAGGTCTTGCAGAAAGTCGGCATAGCTCATCTTGGCTAGTCGCACCTTCTTTTCGGCCGAGGTCAGGCCAGAAAAATAGTCGCGCTGATCTGACCCATTCAATCTCAGTAGATCTTGCTGTGCGGCCGGAGAGAGTGGCGTCTTGGCAACAAACGCCTTCGTGAAACCACCACGGTCATTCTTCACAAGCCGGTCGATTCCCCACGTCTCACGATCAAAAAAGTAAGCAGAGCCGAGACCCATCCGCCTGTACATCTGTCGTGAATCTGCGTTGTCCGAGAGGAACCGACCGAGGTCAATACCGATGTCCTGGAGGAGCTGTTGTGATGGCTGATTGTAGCGTTCGGGTGATTCAATGTTCAGCGTTCCACCGTTAAGCGCCAGGGTTCGCCCCTCATGGTGAAATTCGTTTCGCTTCGCGTGGCCGCCAAAATCATCATGGTTGTCGAGAACTAGCACTCGCGAGTCGCGACCAACGTACTTGATAAAGAAATGCGCTACAGCGAGCCCGCTGATGCCGCCACCAACAATGACCAAGTCGTAGCGCTCTCCCGTGTCAATAGCATCCGAGAAATCCCAGCCCCGTTGATCACGGAGCTGATGGCCGATTTCGAACGAGCCAGCGTGACTTCCACGCATCCCGGTGCGTAAAGGTGGGTAATCTTCTGTGGACGGTGCGTCGGTGTTGATATCTTCGCCCAGCGCTTCGGTCCAGCGAGGGAGCACAAGGGACCCTCCCACCGGCACCGCAACACCCTGCACGAAATCACGGCGGGTAATCCGCCGACTTAAGCCGAGTTCACGGTCATTCATAACGATTAAAAAGATAACAGTGCGTTAATAATTAATATAGGCAGCGATGATCTGGCGAGAGGCGAGACGCTGTCAAGGAGAAGCTTCGTTTACTTGACATAGAATCGGATTCCCTAATATTCTCGATCTGCTTAGAGCTTTTTTCCGAGAGACAATGCTTCCTTACGGCCGTGTTTTTCGTAGCCTCACTGTCGTTTTGGTGGTTGCGCTGGTCACCGTGGCCTCCATTGCTGGCCCCTTGCACCCGGGTCATGGGTCAGACCAAGATTGTGCGATTTGCCAACTGCGGCATCAGGCTGTCAATCTCCTGACTGCAACTCCCCTGCTTGGTCCAGCAGACTGGACTGAATCGCCCGTATTGGTTCACTCGACCGATACAATCACTTCCCATTACGGCCAGAACGATCCTGCTCGCGGTCCACCCGCCTAGTTTTTCCGCCACCTTAATCGTTTTCGTTGTTCGCTTAGAAGTCGGCCTCTCCTGTCATTTGACTTCCTGGCCGGCTGAAACATGAGTGCCGTCCGGTACAGAGATGACTTGAGTTTCGGGAAAGTAACACATGTGGAGTTGTTTTCAAATCGTCCGAAGCACACTACTCGTAAGCGGGGTCTTGGTGTGTCTTGCCTGGACGCCGGCATGGGCCCAGAGCACTGGCACGATCCGCGGCAGCGTTACACTGACCGAGAACGGCGATGCCATCGCCGGAGCATTGGTGTTGGTGATTGGACCCGGCCAGACGGTGTTGACCAACGCAGAGGGCATGTTCGTTGTTGAGGACGTGCCCGTTGGCACTTATGAAATCTTGGCACAACGCGAGCACCTCACTGCCAGTCGCCAAGCAATCACAATCCTTGCAGGGGAAACGACGACTGTTGAGTTTGAACTGGCACTTTCGCCCGTGCACGAGGAAGTGACCGTCACGGCCACGGTAGCGGATTCCGCCACAACCTATGAAGCGTTTAATGCCATCAGTACACTTGACGCGTTCGATCTCGTCACTGATGCCCAGGGGTCCCTTGGAGAGGCACTCGAAAACGAGCCGGGGGTTTGGAAACGAAGCTTCGGTCCGGGTTCAAGTCGCCCGATCATTCGCGGCTTTGATGGTGACCGGGTACTCATAATGGAAGACGGAGTCCGCACCGGTGACTTGGCCAGTCAATCCGCCGACCACGGTACGTCAGTTGACCCAAATGGGCTCGAACGCATCGAAATTGTGCGAGGACCGGCAACTCTACTTTATGGGTCCAACGCCGTAGGTGGTGTCATTAACACCATCACACCGCACGAAAGCTACCGTAATACGCTGACCGAGGGAACGCGCGGGCAATTCAGTGTTGATGGGGGAAGCGCCAACCGACAGGCGGGAACTAATGGCAGCATGCAACATGCCCAGGGACCACTCATGATGTGGGCCGGCGGTGGCACACGAAGAACCGATGATTACAACACGCCGGCCGGCAAGATCAAGAATTCGGCGACCCGTCTTTCAAATGGTCGTGCCGGTGTCGGCTACTTTGGCGAGCATCTGTTTGTGAGCAGTGGGGTAACTCTTGAGGATGGCCGCTATGGCGTTCCATTCGCCGAGGACTTCCATGGACATGACGACCATGCTGAAGAGGACCATGAAGAGGAAGGCACCATCGATGTCGGCTCAACACGACGGGTGGGTAACATCGAAGTTGGAATGCGCGATCTAAACAATCGTTTCGTAAACTCGCTCCGCATGGTAACCAAACTCGTCGACTGGCAGCATGATGAACTCGAAGTTGACCACAAGGGCGTTGAAACCATTGGGACAACGTTCAACAATCGGAGCTATATCGCGCGGATAGAGATGGATCAACGACAGACCAATAGAGTCGCGGGGAAGTTCGGCGTGTGGGCTCAATTTCGTGATTACGTTGCCAAGGGAGAGGAAGCGCTAGCGCCTGCAACTGATCAAGTGTCGCTCGCCGCCTTTGCTTATGAGGAGTTAAGTTTTGGCCGATACCGCTTTCAACTTGGCGGTCGTATCGAACGCAACGCCTACTCGGTTGCGGCGCGTCAGGTCAGCCACGACGACCATGACGACGACCACCTCGAGGCGCCGGCCGTGCGTAACCGTGACTTCAACACCGCGTCAGGTTCAGTGGGTTTCCAGACTGACCTTGGCGAAACCGGAGCTTTCGTCGTTAACCTGACCCGTTCATACCGAGCCCCTGCGCTAGAGGAGCTCTACAATTTTGGTCCACACGTTGGCAACCTCACCTTCGAAGTTGGCAATCCCAACCTGGACACTGAATCCACCCTAGGACTCGATGTAAGCCTTCGGCACCAGGCAACCCGACTTCGTGGCGATTTCAACTTCTATATCTACGACATTGACAACTTTGTGTTCCCGTCCCAAACCAACCAAATCAAGAACAAGTTGCGTGTTGCTAATTTTCTTCAAGGTGACGCGCGGTTTGTCGGGTTCGATGCCAAGGCGAGCGCTCGACTCGGCACCTCCGTTTGGGCNAATTTGGGCATTGGACTTGTAAATGCAGAATTGACTAAGACACGGCAAGCACTCCCNCGGATTCCTCCGCTCCGTGCACAGTTGAGTTTCAATTTCCCCTATCGAGGATTGACGGTTACACCCGAGTGGATCGTATCTGCCAAACAAAACAAGGTGGATCGCCATGAAACTCCCACCGATGGTTATTCTCTTCTAAACATCAAGGCCTCATATGTATGGCCCATGCAGCACATGGCCCACATCCTGGCCGTCTCGGGGTACAACCTGACAAACGAAAGTTATCGGCTCCACACATCATTCATCAAAGACCTTGCGCCGGAAATCGGNCGGGGGGTGAAGGTGTCCTATTCGCTTCGCTTCTTTTAGAGANTTTTTTGGGGTGTAAGACCGGCATGCCTCNCGAGAGCGTGCTGGCTGGCCTTTGNGGGCACGTATCGAACTTTCTNCCTGATGCCGCCCGAAGTCCTGGAAAGGAATCACAGACTCGCNGGGCGAGAGGTTGGCTGGGAGGCAGGGATTCGAACCCCGATTCCGCGGTCCAGAGCCGCGTGTCCTACCATTGAACGACCTCCCAGTATCGGCCGCGGTGGGACTCAGAAACCCCAATTATAAATAGCGTGAAGCCACCCTACAAGAGCGGGGATCATCCCTGTACGATTTGTACTCACCGCATTTGCGAATCTGTTCGGCGGCCGGTATGCTGGCATGACGCTACCAAGCCAGAATGGTGCGGGGCGCGTCTTATACGATATGGCTGATAGTGAGCAACTACCGTCGAATGTTCCAACTGGGGGCCAGTCTTCCGGGATGGGTTTGAAACGCANTGTGCTCTGGTCGTGCGTGCTANTCCTCGTCGTGGGCGTGGGGGCNCTTCTTTCTAAGCAACAGGTCGGTTNATCGGATGAGGTCGTCGCGCGTGTGGGTGATCGTGAGATTACGCTCGGCGAGGTCGAGGAACACTGGCGCGAGATCGACGCCGGGTCGTTCATGCAGGTCTCGCAGTCACGCTACGATGCGTTGNNCCTTTATCTTGACATGGTTGTGGGTAATCAGATNCTCGAGATCGAAGCCGCTAATCGAGGTCTCACCCCNGAAACGCTTCTACGACAGGAAATGTCAGCCCGAGTNACACCGATTACAGNTGCTGACGTTGAGCGGTTTTACAGTAGCCTCGGGGAACAACAGACCCAGGGGCGTACGCTTGAACANTTGCGTNGGCCGATCAACAACTTCTTGCAGCAGCAGCAGTCTGTAGAAACACGTGCCGCGTTGATCNCTGAGCTGTCAGATAGTCTGAATGTGCGAGTTGAACGGCTCCTTGANCCACCGCGGATGGCCATTGCGCGCGCGCCGACCGACCCAATCAAGGGTACGTCGGGCGCCATCGTGGAGATCATCGAATTCTCCGACTTTCAGTGACCGTTTTGTGCGAGGGTCGGTCCGACCCTCGAAAGAATCACCGAGGTATACGGTGATCAAGTGCGCTTCGTCTTTAAGGACCTGCCCCTAAGCACCCACCCCCAAGCCTTCAAAGCGGCCGAAGCGGCTCAGTGCGCGCATGCCCAAGAGCGGTTCTGGGAGTACCACGATAAGCTGTTCGCGAACCAGCGNGCAATGGCGATTCCGGACCTAAAGCGATACGCCGGAGAGTTAGACCTCGACCAATTGGCGTTTGATGCGTGTTTGGATTCTGGTGAGACAGCAGACTTGGTGCGTCAGGACATCGCAGAGGCGGAAAGCTACGGNGTGACGTCTACGCCGANNNTCTTCATCAACGGCCGGNTGATCTCTGGCGCCCTACCGTTCGAAACCTTCGAAACAGTGATCAATGANGAACTGNCCCGCGGGGAACGTTAAGNCTCCGTGGNCTAGTTCGGTCGTCACCCATCCAGCGGCGCATTCTCGACGCTCTCCCAGAGATACCAAGATGCCACCGATCGGTAAGGTCGCCAAGGTTCGGCGATCTTGAACATACGTTGAGGAGTGGGCGGTTTACGCATCCGGTAGGCCTTCTGCACTGCCTTAACGATNCCCAAGTCTCCAACAGGAAACACGTCGGGCCGGCCGAGTCGGAACATCAGAAACATATCGGCCGACCAGCGACCAATCCCTTTCACCGATGTCANCTCNGAAATGACCTGGTCGTCAGACTTNGTCTCCAGCGCGACCAAGTCGAGGGTGCCTCGNTTGACCTTTTCGGACAGGTCTTTCAGATAATCCACCTTCGCCCAACTTAACCCGGCATGACGNAGCCGAGCGCGGCGGGTCTTACCAAGCGCGGCCGCAGTGAGACCANCGTCAGCAGGAAACTTANCCAAGAGACGCGTATAGATCGTCTTTGCGGCCTTAACCGACAGTTGCTGCCAGACAATAGCTTCCACGAGAGCTAAATAGGGGTCNGNCCGCTTGAAGCGTCCCATTCCGCATGGTCCCTGACGACGNATAATCGCCGCGATGACGGGGTCACGAGCTGTCAAATGACGACAGGCCCGCCGGTAGTCGTTTGGGGTAATGAGCGGCNCGGTCACGACAGTGAGTCGAGCGGTGGCTGCTCGGCAAGAAACTGCTCAAGTGCTTTTAGCCGACTGATCGTCTTAGCCCGACCCATGAGTTCAACCATCTCAAAGAGGCTAGGGCTAACGGTAGTCCCGGTCATAGCAACTCGGGTGGCGTGGATTAGGACACCAGCCTTTATGCTTCTGCTGTCNGCGANGCNCCGAAGTACACNCTCCAAGGAACTGGAGTCGAATCGGTCTTCCTCAAGCGCAGCATACGCCTCGCGTAGAGCAGCAACGTGATCGGCNAGGCCAACTACNNATAACCGCTTTTTCACAGCCTCTGGCTCGTATGTCACTTCGTCAACTAGGAACGGTCGGCCGTACTCAANAAAGTCGGGAAGAACTGTGGCACGTGATTTTAGTAGATTGATAATGCTGGCGAGCCNCGTGCGTGAGTCCCCTACGCTGGCGTACTCCTCACGCCATAGTCTCGATTCCTCNAGGAGCGGCTGGATCTTGTNGATGATCTCGTCCGCCNGGAGTAATTCGATNTGNCGGCTGTTAAACCAGTCGAGCTTCTTTTGATCGAAGANAGCATTGCCGCCGCTGACTCCTTCCAGTGTAAATGCCTGCACCANNGCGTCGCGCGTTAACATCTCTNGGTCCTCACCCGGTGACCAACCGAGTAAGGCNAAGAAGTTCACCAAAGCGTCTGGCAGATAGCCCANNTGTTGAAATTCAGCGACCGAGGTTGCACCGTGCCGCTTACTCAANCGNTTCNTGTCAGCTCCNAAAATNAGTGGCACNTGAGCNAACTNNGGTNGTNNCGCGTTCAGTGCTCTNATANAGTAATACGTGCTTNGGAGTGTTCGANGTGTGGTCGTCACCACGCACGACGTGAGTTATCGCCATGTCCACNTCATCNACNACAACCGANAGGTGATAGGTGGGNNGACCGTCCGAGCGNAGGATGACAAANTCNTCNATGGTCGCNTTNTNGACCTCGATCGAACCNCGAACAACATCGTCGAATCGAGTGCGTCCCTTAGGCACNTTGAACCGAATCGCATGNGGGANNCCAGCGCTCTTNAGCTGNGCCAGTGCCTTGTCGCTGCGNTGAAGGCATGNNCGGTCGTACATCCAACCTGCGTGCTCGGCCTGCGCAGCTGCCCGACGCNCCTGTAGTTCCTCGGGTTGGCAAAAACAACGGTATGCGTGGCCGCTGGCCACGAGNTGGTCAACGGCCACACGGTAGTTCTCTAGGCGNGCCGATTGAAAATAGGGACCATGCGGACCGTTCACNCCAGGGCCTTCATCCCAATCGATCCCTAGCCAGCGCAATCCGCCGAGGATACCAGCCACTAGGTCCTCTGAGGAACGACGGCTGTCGGTATCCTCGATTCGGAGNANAAANACACCTCCGTGACGGCGTGCGTAGAGCCANTTGAACAGTGCCGTCCTGGCACCGCCGATGTGTANGAAACCTGTCGGTGAGGGTGCGAAACGAAGGCGTGGGNTTACTGACATTTGAATCGATTTCGTATTACTACTGCTTCACTTTCACTACAAGCGTCCCATGGGTTTACTATGGAACGCAACCAGCGGNANCGCATTACAANGNATGNTTATTATCTAGGNCAAGGNANGNATGTATCCATNAAGNCCNCACTTCNATGNNGCNACCNACGGNCNGNCCTNCCAAANACCNNNANCANTATTNTGTGGNGTNCNNGGAGTCGGTAATTCNATGTGGGCGTCNNAGNCANCTCACCNTNTANCGAATTCCGATACGATTNNGCGNGNGNANNGTTATGCCANTGTCNTTTNNTCGCCTAGTNGTGTTGGNTCTGNCCNTTNTTNCGGTNNTGNCNGACNGGNAACCGGTTCGAGCNCAGACNCCTTCTCTCGAGACNGTGCTCGNTCGNGCTGCTNACTACGTGTCAATCTATCAGCANGATTTGGGCAACATCATCGCCGACGAAGAGTATACGCAAGCAGTCGATCCCGGGCGGACGAGACGGATGTACTCAGAACTCCTCGTGTTTAGTCCTCCCGATGACGAGCGTTGGCTCGTGTTTCGCGATGTTATCGAGGTGGACGGGAAGCCAGTCGAAGACCGCGAACAACGCCTCGCGGATCTGTTCCAAGAAACACCAGATGTCCCTGCGGCGCTCGAACTCAAGCTTCGAACTGAGAGCGCGCGTTTCAATATCGGTTTCATTCGTCGGGATCTGAATGTGCCAACAATGGCCTTGCAACTACTTACCAACCGAGAAAGGTCACGGCTAGTCCTGGAAAAGACCCAGGAGGAGCTCTTGGGTGATCTCAAGACCTGGGTCATAGCATTTCAGGCCGTCGACTCGCCCGCGTTAATTCAAGATGCTCAGAAGCAGGATCTTCTCTCACATGGTGTGTTCTGGATTGAACCGGCCACCGGGCGTGTCTTGCAGACTGATTTTCTGGTGGAGGACGACGCAATTGGACTCACGATCGAGATGCGCGTGCGCTACCAACACAATGATTCGATGGGCATGCTAGTACCGGCAACGATGACAGAACACTACAGCGTGGACGTAAAAGTTCAACCCGGCCAGTCAACGATCCGGGGGGCCACCGTGTCGGCTGAAATCCCGTCTCAACGACAGTTTTTCGCGAGTTCCAAGATGACGATTCGGTGTGAGGCGACCTATTCCAACTACCGGCGCTTCGGCGTCGACACCGGTTTCAACATCCGGCCACCACGACGCTGAACGACCATTTGCCGCCATTTCCACCATTCAATCCATTAGTTACTTTGCGAGTACATCACCTTGCCACCTACGATCGTGTACAACACCTCAGTTGACGGAATCTCATCTTCTGAAATCGTCATGACATCCTTCGACAGTACGGTGATATCCGCAAGCTTCCCAACGCTCAACGAGCCCTTAATATCCTCTTCAAACGCTGCGAACGCCGCATTGATGGTATAGGTCTGGAGTGCTTCCAACCGACTGAGTCGCTGGTCGGGGTAGAACACGGACCCATCGGCTAGCTTGCGCGATACCGTTGCGTAATAGCTAGCGAGTGGACTAACGT
Organism: Acidobacteriota bacterium; assembly: GCA_002720285.1. Taxonomy (GTDB): domain Bacteria; phylum Acidobacteriota; class Vicinamibacteria; order Vicinamibacterales; family UBA823; genus UBA11600. Next base: position 56,713 of record PBHT01000039.1, read on the forward strand.
CCTCGACTGGTGCGTCGGTACCATTGGAAACCACCGCCCCTGTTTCTAGCAGCGTTTTCCAGACATAAGCACCCTGCTCGGCACGCTCCTCACCAAGGCGTGCCACCACGTAGGGCGCATCAGACGTGCAATGCACCCCCTGCATCGATGCAATCACACCGAGTTCTGCAAAGCGTGGAATGTCATCAGGATGCAGATGCTGGGTGTGCTCGTCCCGCCAGCGGAGGTCGCTCTTATCCGGATTCGCCTCAAACGCACGCTGAAAAATATCGAGCGTCTCTCGATTAGCGCGATCCCCAATCGCGTGGACGCACAGCTGAAAATCATTAGCAATCGCCCAAGCAGCTGTGTTGCCAATCGACTCCGGTGTCGTCGTGTTTAACCCAGTACTCTCCGGCGAGTCACTGTACGGTTCCAGAAGCCAGGCACCGCGGGAGCCTAGTGCTCCATCGATAGAGCGCTTAATCGCCCGTACTGTCAAATGGTTATCGCCATAGCCAACCATCCGATAGTCAGCGCCTCGCACGGCCAAAGCCTCGTTCGATTCCCTGAGCATTACCCAAAGTCGAATCCCCAGGCTTCCGTCATCCACCATGCTCTTCAACAGATCGACAGTCTCAAACGACGAGCCCGCATCCTGGAAACTGGTCACGCCCTTGGATAGGGCCTCCGCCACAGCCAGTTCGACTTGTCGACGGGGGTCCGGTGGAGTCGCATCAGCTGAGGCGGCACTCAGCAGACGGGATGCTGTTTCTCGAAATACACCAATCGGATTATTGCGGGAATCCCGAAGAATTTCGCCACCGTCGGGGTTCGGCGTGTTACGCGTGATGCCTGACATCTCCATCGCCCGAGCGTTCGCAAACGTTGCGTGCCCACTAGCGTGGGTCAGCAACACCGGATTGTCAGGTGAAACTTCACTCAGACGGTCGTGAAAGGGAAAGCCTTCGATATTCGGCTCCGGCAGCGGGTCCCATTTCTCCTGGTGCCAGCCCCGACCTCGGATAAGTTGACCCGGCTCTACCTGTTCTACGGCCGCGGCCACCATCGACACGACCTCCTCCCAGTTCTGCGTGTCCATTAGGCGCAATTGCATCTGCGCGTTACCGACACCGAGAAAGTGGCCGTGACCCTCGATGAAACCCGGAATGGCCAGCCGCCCATCTAGGTCGATGACCGTGGTCATCTCACTGCGGTAGGCGTCAACCTCGTCATTCGTGCCAACTGCGACGATTTCATTGCCACGCACTGCTAACGCTTGCGCCTCGGGGTTGGCGTCGTCGACTGTCACAATCTTGCCGTTATGCAACACGAGGTCGGCTGGTTCGAGCCCGGGACCGCACCCAAAGCTTAAGATAACCGTCATGGACAAATACACGCCGACCAACGTGCTTCGCGTTCTCATACCAACCATTGTGCACCCCCGACTCGAACTTTGTGTCCCGGAAGAGTATGTGAGGCCGCCTGATCAATGCAACTATGGCCAGTTCTGAAGCTTATCGAGTGTATGCTTTCTAGGTTCCCATAAAGGAAAGGATAAACGGATGGACCGACGAACATTTGTGTCGTTGACTGGTGGAGTGGCAGGAGCGCTTTCCATTACAGGATGCCAAGTCACCAGAACGCTTCCCGAAGCCAAGCGCCGACCACGGGTTCGGATGACGGTGGGTACCCAGCGGTCACCGACGACCGATGAGATGTTGATGTACTTCAGGCGTCACGGCGTAGAACACATCTGCGGCTATCCAGAAACTGACGGCTGGACGGGACCACGGCTACAGCAGCTGCGTGAGCGTTGCGAATTGCACGGCATTTCGTTGGACATGGTCCAGTTTCCGTTCATGTCATCGTCACACATCGATCGCGCCGACCGTAAGGCAATCATGCTAGGTCAGGATCCTGAGCGTCAAAAGGAGATTGACGAAGCCTGCGAGATTATTCGGCGCTGTTCCGAAGCTGGTATTCCGGCCATCAAGTACAACCTATCATTACTGGGCGTACTCCGCACCGATCCCACGCGCGGCCGTGGCGGCACGAGCTACAGTACGTGGCGTTTGGTGGATGCCAACCCGAATACCGAGACGCGCGCGGGTGAAGTGGCGGCAGATGAAATGTGGGAACGCATCACGTATTTTCTCGAACGGGTCATCCCAGTGGCCGAGGAATACGACATTCGGCTCGCCTGTCATCCACACGACCCTGGGGTACCGCCCGAGGGGTTTCACGGCATTGCCCGGGTACTCGGTACAGTCGACGGCCTCAAAAAATTCGTGAACATTAAGGAAAGCTCACACCACGGTCTCAATCTGTGTCTGGGGACCGCCGCCGAGATGCTGGAAAATCCTGCCGAGGAGATTCACGACGTAATTCGCTACTTTGGCTCGAGGCGAAAGATCTTCAATATCCATTTCCGTAACATCCTCGGCAGGCGAGACGATTTCCAGGAGGTCTTCCCCGACGAGGGTGACATGGACATGGTGCGGGTCATGATGACCCTCAAGGAAGTTGATTACCCTTATATGGTTATGCCCGATCATATGCCACGCCACCCAGACGACCCGAATGGGCGTCAGGCGTTTGCGTTCGGGTATGGTTATATCAAGGGGCTCATTCAGGCAATTGATACGTTAGCCTAGCGGACCGCGATCATCTGTAGTTCGACCTTTGCACCAACGTTCAACGCCGCCACCTGGACGGTCGCCCGCGCAGGGGGATTCTCAGGAAAATACTCGCGGTACACCTCATTGAACGTTGCGAATTCATCGATGTCCACTATGTAGGCGGTCACCGATACGACGTTCTCAAAATCCATCCCGGCAGCCAGCAGCACCTCCCGGATGTTCGCCAGGGATTGCCGCGTTTCTATTTCGATGCCACCAGACACCAAATTGGTAGTTACCGGATCGCGTCCGAGATGTCCGGCGATGTACAAGGTGTCGCCGGTCAGAATACCTGGGCTGTAGGGCAGTCCGAAATATGGGTAGGTCTCGGGCCTGATAACCTGCCGCTCTTCCATTACCTGCCGCGTGGATGCCTTGCCATCCGACGCGACGATCATCGGGATTACAACGATTAGAACAGCCAAAGTGATTAGTGTGGCAACGTCTGTGCGATTTCTGAATATCATCATGCCCCTTTCACGAGTTTCTCAACCCAAGTCCCGAATTCCGACCTAAGCTAGCATCATCACTGCTGCGTCCACTCTACGCGCCGGAAAGAGTGCGCTAAACAGCTACCAGACTATTACCAGATCGGATTCGGTCGGTAGAAAGGCCAAGCCCATGGACTCGATTTTAGAGTGAGCTGGTCATCGTTAAATGCCAACTCTCCTTGGGTGGTTTCAAGATAATCTAGGATAAGTGCTCGGTCGACAGTTTCAAGCGGCCACAGGTCATGCTCGTCTTGCATCCAAGTGATCACCTCGTCCCACCGGTTGCGGCTCATGTGACTCGAAAGAATGATCGCTGTCGAGTGACAGAGAACGCAGTTCTCAAGCACCACCTCGCGCCCCTTCGATGGTCTAAGTCCCTCGAGAAGGCCTTCGGTGGTCGATTCAAGTGCCTCCTGCCCGCGCTGCGCGGAAGGAGTGCCTGGCAGAGCGGTGGGAACGACTGCCAGCAGTGCTATTACAACGACCCAGGTTTTCAAAACTCGCTCACGTAACACTGACTGCGATCCGATGCATCGCGTTGTTGAGGTAGCCCCGGGGGTTCCATCCTGGAGCAATCATCGGCTGCATACGAAATTGATGGTCAGTCGCGCGTGCCCAGACCTCGTAGTGTCCAGGCGTTGGAAACGAAACTGATGCTTTCCATCGTTGCCAAGCAAACCGGTTTCGAGGCTCGGCCAGTAAGGCGGGCACCCAGGTCGCTCCGAAATCCACGCTCAAGTGCATGGCCTCGACAGGGCCTTCGCCACACCACGCGTGTCCCCGAAGAGAGAGAGGCGTTTTGACGGTGTGGCTAATGCCAGTTACAGGATGAGTGATCACGGACTTCACCGGCATCGCCTCAATAATAACCATGTCGGCTTCTAGCACCTCTGTGCCTGGTGATACCGGGTATTTTGGTATGCGGTAAGAATAACCTGTCATCTTGGATCCGTCATGGACCCGATCACGAACCCAAAGACGTCGCAGCCACTTCCCCGAGACGGAAGCAGGAAACCCAGGCGCGACGAGGCGAAGTGGAAAACCGTGTTGTGCAGGCAGTGGCTCATCGTTCATCGCCCAAGCTAGAAGTGTGTGGTCATCCAGCGCCTTCGCGATGGGTACTCCTCGAGAGATGACGGCGGTATCAGAATCACCGCTCAGGTGCGCATCCTCCCCGTAGTAGGCTAGGTAGACGGCTGTAGATTTCAGGCCGGCATCTTCAAGAACATCCATCAGACGTACGCCGGTATAGAGCGCGCATCCCACTGCGCCCAGTGTCCACTGATTTCCCGAAGCTGGCGGATAGAATCCTGCACGTCCATTCCCGCCACACTCAAGAACCAGCGCCTCACGTCGATTCGGGTAGCGACTTTTTAGTTGGTCCAGTGTCAACTCCAACGGACGTTCAACTTCACCATCCACGGTGAGGCTCCAGCCGTTCGCATCCTGGTTTCGGGCGCGCTCAGGCACCAGACCGTTGTTGCGGATAAAGTGGTGTGCGTTCGAGGTAATCTCATCGTCCAAGAAAGCGAGCGGGGTCTCGGCATTGATAGGACGGTCGTTCAAGATGGTCAGGTCCTCCTTGCCTTCGATAGCAAAGGGGGCATTTTGTGCCGCCAGCACTTCCGGGATGAGCTTCGTGGGATCTTTGCGCCAGACCGGAGCTATAACCGATGACAGCCCTATGGCTGAACCTAGAATCTTAAGAAAACGTCTCCGTTTCGAGACTCCTGCCCCCTTCGAGAGGGTCCCCGAAGGTTCTACTACACAATCCTCACGTGTTCTTCGCCAGGACATGAGAGAAAGATCGCTCCTTTGACGCTCTTGGCACACCCGCGTCACACGTAGGGCGACCAATACAGAACTGGCGGTGAGGCAGGGATTCGAACCCTGGGTAGAGGTTTAAGCCCCTACAACGGTTTAGCAAACCGCCGCCTTCAGCCTCTCGGCCACCTCACCTGTCATGGCACTGCGCCTAGAACACAGCCTGTTCCTAAGGATACCGCAGTAACTGGTTTCTAGTCTGTGACCTTATGCTGCAGCGTGGAATTGTTCGATGATGGCGGTAGTCATCGCCTTTGAGCCGACCGGTGGCTTATTGTCCATCGGGACCAAGTCGACCGTACGATAGCCGGCCGCAAGGGTATCACCGATCGCTTGCTCCACAGCCGTCGCCTCAACGTCGAGTTTCAGTGAATGCCGCAAGAGCATCGCCACTGAGCCAATTGCACCAATCGGATTTGCCTTGTTCTCGTTCGCGATGTCTGGCGCCGACCCGTGAACCGGCTCAAAGAGGCCGACTTTTCCGCCGACACTCGCCGATGGCAACAGGCCTAACGACCCCACAATGGCACCGGATTCATCCGACAAAATATCGCCGAACAGATTCTCCGTAAGGATGACATCGTAACGATCAGGTTTTGATGCAATTAGCAGGGCGCACGCATCAACATACTCATGGCTTAGTTCAATATCCGGGTACCGCTTACCGGCGTCCGTCACAACCTTCCGCCAGAGTCTTGAGGTTTCGAGGACGTTGGCTTTGTCTACAGAGGTGACCCGTTTCCCGCGTAGGCGTGCACTTTCAAACGCGACGGTGGCGATCCGTTCGATTTCCTCAACCGAATAGCGCATGGTGTTGAAGGCTGACTGACCGTCTTCAGCAACGCCACGAGGCTGGCCGTAGTACAAACCACCAGTTAACTCACGGACAACTAAGATATCGACGCCTTTCACGACCTCAGGCTTAAGTGAGCCCCCATTTTCTAGGCCTGGCCAGACCCGCGCAGGCCGAAGGTTTGCGAATGCCTCCAGCTCACGGCGGAGCTTTAAAATCGCCGCTTCAGGGCGCTCTTCTGGAGCCTTGCCGTCAAACTTGGGATGGCCAACCGCGCCGAGGAAGATTCCGTCGGCTCCGAGACAACCCTCCAGCGTCTCGGTTGGCAATGGGGGGTAGCCTGCATCCAGCGCCGCACCACCCACCGCATAGGTTCGCAGGTCAAAAGCGTGACCGAAACGGTCCTCCACGGCTTTCAGGACGCTACTGGCAGCAGCAGTCACCTCCGGGCCGATCCCGTCTCCCGGCAATAGAGCAATTGTGGCAACCTTCATCGAACTCCCCATTCTTCTCCGACCAAAACACGACGGAATCGGCCAGACCGATAGGCAAATGAACGTTCCCGTCAATGCAGATTTGATGTTGCGTTGGATGAACTAGGCAATACCTCTTGCCGACCCGAGTATCTTATGCCGACTTGGCACCGGCTGCTGTTGATTCTGATTCAGTCTCCTCCGTATGCACTGTCTCGATCATCGCAACCAAGTCCTCATCACCAACGGTCTTCTGGGCATCGGCTAGACGGATCATGCGTTGATAGATCTGATCAAGCTCGTACCGGCTAAGTTCGTAGCCGAGTTCCACGCAGCGATTCTGCACGGCATGCCGTCCCGAATGCTTACCAAGCACGAGTGTAGTCTGCGAAACTCCAACATCCTCAGGCTTCATAATCTCGTAAGTGCGACGATCCTTTAGCATACCGTCTTGGTGGATACCAGCCTCGTGAGCGAACGCGTTACGTCCAACGATCGCCTTATTGGCCTGTACCGCCTCACCAGTCAACGCTGAGAGCAATTGACTGGTTTCATAAATGGCCTCCGTGTTGATTCCGGTCGCGAACGGTAGACGGTCCGATCGCACCCGTGTTGCCATTACAATCTCCTCAAGCGACGCATTGCCGGCGCGCTCGCCAATCCCATTAATCGTGCATTCAACTTGCCTTACACCTGCCCGTAACGCCGCCAAAGTATTCGCTACGGCGAGCCCAAGGTCGTCGTGGCAATGCGCACTGAAAACAGCCTTATCGGAGTTCGGAACACGCGTGATAATGGTTGTAAAGAAATCAAAAATTTCATCCGGTGTCGAGTAGCCAACCGTGTCGGGCAAATTGATTGTTGTCGCACCAGCCGAAATCGTCGCTTCGACGACCTGACAGAGAAAGTCGATGTCCGTGCGCAATGCGTCCTCGGCTGAAAACTGGACATTGTCGGTGTACTGTCGAGCCAGCTTCACACCATCGACCGCAGCTTCCTGACACTGTTCGCGTGACATGTGAAGCTTGTGCTCAAGGTGGAGGTCGGAGGTGGCGAGGAACGTGTGAATTCGACTACGGTCAGCACCTTCAACGGCTTCACCGGCACATTCGATATCAGCGCGCCGGGAGCGCGCCAGACCCGCAATTACTGGTCGCCTGACCTCCTTCGCTACTCGACGCACGGACTCGGCATCGTCCTTCGACGCGATCGGAAAACCAGCCTCAATGATATCGACGCCCAACGCGTCAAGCTGCCTGGCCAACCTGAGCTTTTCATCAATTCGCAGAGAGAATCCCGGCGCCTGCTCACCGTCACGCAGCGACGTGTCAAAAATCTGCAACCGTTCAGTCGTCATGAAAGGTAACCCCCTCAAGTGTCCTTGTACGCCCCAAATCGAACCTTCGTCAAGATTATAATTATTACTATTTAATAAATAAATATTATATATTTGAGCCTGAAATCTGCCCATGAATCTTGCTGAGCTGCAAACGTTTCTAACTGTTGCTTCAGAGCGTAGTTTCTCACGTGCTGCCGCGAAGCTGCACCGAACCCAGCCGGCTGTCAGTCAGGCAGTAAGGCGCCTCGAGGAGGAACTAGACGAACGACTTTTTGACCGCACCTCGAAAGGCGGGCGACTGACCGAGGCAGGGCGTATCCTGCTCGATTATGCACGGCGCCTGACTGAATTACGCGACGAAGCAGAAAACGCGGTCCGCGAGTTACAAGATTTCCGGCGTGGGCGCGTGACGATCGGCGCTAACGAGGCTGCAGTGCATGTACTGCTACCCATCGTAAGCCACTTCCGTGACGCACATCCGGACGCCCAGGTAGAAGTACGGCGTATCCCCGCGCGGCAAGTTGCAAACGAGGTGATTAACGGAGCACTGGATTTTGGTGTACTCACGTTTGACCCAGCCGAGCGCGGCTTGAATTCAGTGGCAATTGGAGCCGACGAACTCGTCTTACTGACCAGCCCAGACCATCCCTTGGCTACCAGGAAAGAAATTTCTATGGAAGAGTTCGGACGACAGACCGTGATCGCACACAATGATCCGTCACCCGCACGGGAGCGCGTGCTGCGGCTATCCGAGCAGCGTCATGCGCCAATCAACATACAGATGTCATTCCCGAGTCTCGATGGCATTAAGCGCGCGGTGGAAATGGGGCTTGGTGTCGCCTTACTGCCACGCCGGTGCGCTCTCACAGAAATCTCTCGTCAGCAAGTTGCCGTTGTCAAAGTTTCACAGCTTCGCCTACCGCGTCAGGTGCGACTAGTCTACCGGCGGTCTGGCGAGTTCTCACGCGCTGCAGCTGCCTTTCTTGATTCCGCGAAGCAAGCAACACGCAAACTGGATTAAAACAACGGAAAGGACGGATTTGCAACAGACTCAAAAACCAGTGACGTAAGGTAGCTTCTCCGCAACGGCTCGAACTTCGCCAAACTGACTAAGTAAAAGACCGGTCGCATCCCAGGTCCCGGATAGAAGCGCTTCGCGCGGGGCAGGCGCCATCGACACTTCAACCGTTTGACCGCCGGTTTGGATACTTAGAGCGTGGAGGTCGAAAACCATCGGCAGACACGGTTGCTCCTCCACTGAATGCATTAGTCCTTCGATTATCTCGGGCGTCGCTGTCGCGCACGGAAGTCCTAAAGCCGTTGAATTCGCTAGAAAAATCTCCGAGAACGATTCGCCAACACAAGCCTTGATGCCCCACCGCTTCAGAGCCTGAGGCGCGTGTTCACGCGAAGAACCACAGCCAAAATTCTCGTTGGTCAACAAAATCGACGCATCCTGATACTGGGCCTGGTCAAAGATATGCAGCGCGCCCGCCTCGACAAGCGCTTTTCGGTCATCCTCAAATACGTGCGCCTCAAGCCCGTCGAACCGCACCGACCGAAGAAAGCGGGCCGGAATAATCCGGTCAGTGTCGATGTCCTGGCCGCGCATCGGAACCGCAGTGCCGGTAATACGCTCAACCTTCGGCACGGCGTGGCTCTGACCCATCACGCACCCTCTTTGACTGGCACGAGTGCACGTACGTCCGTTACCTCACCAGCGATTGCCGCAGCAGCAACCATTGCGGGGCTCATGAGGAGAGTCCGGCCAGTGGGACTTCCTTGGCGACCCTTAAAGTTACGATTGGACGACGACGCGCACACCTGACGGCCCTCAAGCTTGTCGGGGTTCATCGCTAGGCACATCGAACAACCCGCACCGCGCCATTCGAAGCCAGCGTCACGGAAAATCTC